>USPP01000193.1 GCA_900556615.1 uncultured Eubacteriales bacterium | reverse complement strand
TATTGCCCCAAATGTTCATAGACGGCAAAGAGATTTTTTCGTCAGGCTAAACAAAAATTCCGCAGACAGCGTATCCATCTGTCAAGGATTTTTGTGACGGATGACGGAAAACAGCTCGAACCGGTTTGGGGCAATGGTTTTTTAGAGGTGCTCTTTATTATTAACCCTTCAAAAAACGTGTCTGCTCGCACAACCGAAGCCTGCTTACTGACACAGCGATTTTCGGCGGGATATCCCGTCATTTGTAATACAAAAATTCATTATTCTCCGCTGACAAGATCAGAAACGCTCATCTGTGTACCATTGCTTAATTTATCAAGAGTATCAACCGTCGTATTACATTTACAGTTTTCAATATCCGAAAGCTGCCGTGTGCTGATCGAGCAATTCAAAGCAAGCTCTTCTCTTGACAGCTTGTTTTCTTTGCGGTGTTTCATCAAATTATGTGCAATTCGCTCCTTCGTCGTCATAAAAGAATCTCCTTATTCATACAATATCAATTTAATTATATAGTATTATTATAGAGATGCTTTTAACTTGAGACAATGAATCCAAGTTCATCATTTATAAGTTTTATAACAATTTAAAGCAAATACTTCTGTATTTTAATCTTAAACCTATTAAAATGCATTATCATTATGTCAAGTATGCATATCAAACAAAACCCACCCAGAAAGGATGTAACCATGATAAGAAAAATAGTTAAAGACGACAGAGCTATCTATAAAAAACTCGTAAAAGAATTCTACGCTTCCCCGGCAGTGCTTCATTCTATTCCCGATCAGCATATAGACGATACTTTTATCGAACTTATACGTTCCGACGAATATCTTGAAGGATATATGATTGAGTGGGAGGGAGAAGCTGCCGGATATGCACTTCTCACCAAAAGCTACTCTCAGGAGGCCGGAGGAAAAGTAGTATGGCTTGACGAATTTTATGTACGGAAAAAATTCCGCGGCAAAGGTCTTGGAAAAAGCTTCCTCGACTTTTTCATCGAAAAATTCGGCAAATGTGCTGCAAGGCTCAGGCTTGAAATCGAACCGGAAAACATACGCGCTTCCGCACTCTACTCAGCATACGGATTTAAACCGCTGGAATACCGTCAAATGTATGCAGAACTCGAAGCAGTCTCTAATCCGAATGAGGGCGCTTTCTAATTCTTAAGGACGTTTCCTCTTTAGGGCGCTTTTTGAAAAAAGCTCCCTAAAACCCGCAAAAACTTTAATAAGAGAAAAACTACGTTTTTCTCAAAGATAACGGAGATTTTACCGGCAAATAGATATGAGTGACAGCCGAAAACACCGTTTTCAGCAGATCAAGGTTTTTGAAGATTCTTAAGAAACTTTTTTCAAAAAGTTTCTTAAGGTCGTTTCCCCCTTAGGGCGCTTTTTGAAAAAAGCTCCCTAAAACCCGCAAAAACTTTTAATAAGAGAAAAACTGCGTTTTTCTCAAAGATAACGGAAGTTTTACCGGCAAATAGAAATGAAAGACAGCCGAAAACACCGTTTCGGCTGATCAAAGTTTTTGAAGATTCTTAAGGCAATACCACTGAGCTCACGGCCTACGTCTTGATGATGCTGGCTAAACTCGTCTTGCGTTTTAATCACAATCTATATTTCAGGGTTAACGGTCAGCCTACACCCCAAAAAACACGGTACAGAATTCTTTCGATTACAGATAGACAGATAATAACTGTGTAAGCCAAAGAACGCGATACTTCCGTCATTTTTCTTTGTAATACAGCATACAGTGACAATAGCCCTCAAAATCGGGATCTGCTATCTGATCTCTAAACTCACGGCACATACATTTAATATCCTCGTTTTTTCCTATCCTGCAAGGACAGTATCCTCCTTTAGCCTTGAGACCTTCCCTGACCGTTTTTACGATTTCTTCATTTTCATTGAGACGTATTTTCATGATCGGCAGCTCTTAAAGCGCTCCGTCAATCAGGGCGCGAAGCTCGTCAGCGTCTACATATCCCACCGACTTTTTAACAGCGGCTCCGTTTTTCATAAAAACAAGTGTGGGGATTGATACAACTCCGAAACGTCTTGCAAGCGCCTCTTCTTCGTCGACATTTATCTTTCCGAACACCACATCGGGATATTCCGACTCAACCGCCTCCAGCACCGGCGCAAGCATTTTACACGGACCGCACCATGCCGCCCAGAAATCGAGTACAATAAGCTTATCTTTGACATTTATAACATGCTCAAATTCTCTTTCCGTTATATCCATGATAAAATTCAATCCTCCTTTAATATCCCATATAAATATCGATTTATATGATTGACTTCTTATTGAAATTATAGTATAATATTAGCCGAAAGTATGTTGTAAATACAACCAAGAGGCAGAAAGTGAAAAATTTTTTTGAGCAGCTCTCGCAAACTGAGCTATTTTCCGGAATACCTTCGGAATATATCGCAAAAATGCTTGACTGTATGAATGCAAACATAAGAAAATTTTCGAAAGGCGAGTTCCTTATGAGGGCCGGTGAAACCCCCGTTTCAATAGGGTTGGTTATATCCGGAGAGGTTCATATTGTAAAAGAGGACTTTTGGGGCAATAATTTTATTCTCACCGATGTGAAGCCGGGATACACCTTTGCGGAAGCCTCCGCTATTTCAGGTGAAAAAGCTCTTCTTTTCGGCGCCGTTGCAAAAGAACAAACGGAAGCGCTTTTCCTTCCGATACTAAGGCTGCGTCACACCTGCTCGGAAAACTGCGGATACCACCAAAAGGTAATCGAAAATCTTCTTTCCGCGGTTGCAGATCGAAATCTCACCTATGAACGTAAATGCGAGCATCTTTCACGGCGTACAACAAGAGAAAAGCTTCTTTCTTTTCTGTCCGAGCAGTCAACAATAAACAAAAGCAACGAATTTTCAATTCCTTACAATCGCCAGCAGCTCGCCGATTATCTGTCGGTTGACAGAAGCGCGATGTCCTCCGAGTTAGGACATATGCAGGCGGAGGGACTCTTACAGTTTGAAAAGAATCGCTTCCGGCTTCTCAAAGTAAACGAATCCGACTCGCTTCAAAAAGATCAGTTTGAATTCTTCTGAAAATAAATCGGAAAATTTACAAGCAAGATTTGCCTTTAATTCGGAAAAAGAAAGGAAATACTCACAATGAAAATTCTCAATTTCGGTTCGCTTAACATAGACTATGTATACCATGTTGATCATTTTGTCACAGCGGGTGAAACCACAGGCTCATTATCGATGGATAAGAATGTCGGCGGAAAGGGCTTAAACCAATCTGTTGCCTTTGCCAAAGCTGGCGCTTCTGTTTTTCATGCAGGCTGCATCGGAAACGAAGGAGAGTTTCTTACAGATTATCTCAAAAAGACGGGTGTCAACACAGATTACATAAAAGTTAAAGACGTCCCTACCGGAAATGCGGTTATTCAGGTTGACAAGCACGGGCAGAACTGCATCTTGCTTTTCAGCGGTGCAAACGCCGCCGTCACAGAGGAGCAGATCGACGCGGTGCTTTCCGATTTTTCAAAGGGAGATATGGTCATTCTTCAAAATGAGATCAGCAATGTAGGCTATATAATCGAGGCGGCGCACAAACGCGGACTTGTCACCGTACTGAATCCCTCTCCGATATCCGAAAAGCTTCTGCAATACCCGCTTTCTTTAGTAGATTGGTTTATTATGAACGAGATTGAGGGATGCGAGCTTACCGGTAAGAGCGACAAGGAGCAGATTATAGCCGCCATGAGACAGAAATACCCCGCTGCAAGATGCGTGCTTACCTTAGGAAAGCATGGCGCCGTGTATTTTGATGCCGAAACCGCCTGTGAAATTCCGGCAGGAAAAGGAAAACCCGTTGACACCACGGCTGCGGGAGATACCTTTACCGGATATTTTTTCACCGGAATAGCTTCCGGAAAATCCCCAGAGGAAGCGATGCGCTTTGCAACAAAAGCTTCCGATATTACCGTTACAAGAAAAGGAGCAGCGGAGTCTATACCGTTTGTCTTTGAGCTTGACGAATATTGAGTTCGTATACCGGCTTAGGCACTGCACTCAGATAAAAGCCGCAGGCATGATCGCTTTCATTCATCAAACCGGTATGGCCGCTTCGGGAATTTACAGGGATTGCGCTGATGTCGAAGCAAGCAATGATACCGGATTCCCGAATTGCCAAAACATCGTTACCGCCTCCGGACCGGAAACAAAAAATATAATCGCTTATATTTTCGGGTTAAAATAGACGAAAGCTTTATGAAGGCAATCTCGTACTATTCCTAAGCGTATAGCTGCGCGGGATTGATATGCGCTTAAGGCGTCAGCCGTAAACCCAGCGGCATTGTCTTAAGGCAATATACCGTCAGGTTCTGACGGTACAGCTACACAGTCGTATTTTTCGTCAAACGATATAAGCCTGAGAAGGCAAGAGTGCCCCTCTACCAACAAAATTTGTGAAGTAAGACGGTGAATAGACAAACAGATATGCCGTCAAGATGCAAGCCGTGAACCCGGCGGTGTTGCCTTAAAAATGGGCACAACCCATTTCTGTTTCCAAGGGAAACA
>USPP01000192.1 GCA_900556615.1 uncultured Eubacteriales bacterium | reverse complement strand
TGAATTGATTCTTGTCGATGACGGAAGCCCAGACAACTGCCCCGCCATGTGCGACACCTGGGCGGAAAAGGATAACCGAATCCGGGTTGTGCATAAAGAAAACGGCGGCGTATCAAGCGCGAGAAACGTAGGACTGGATATCATGACAGGAAACTACGTTATGTTTATTGATAGTGATGATGCGGTTCATCCTAAAATATGTAGTACTCTTTATCGCTTGATTGTTTCCGAAAAGGCAGATATTGTGGTTTGCGGTTCGATAAAATTTGATACGGACGAAATGCCAGACAGTAAAACTATTGCTTTATCCGATCAGTGTGAGATATATGACAGTGACAAAATTTTTAGAAGTGAATCCGTTTTTGAAAATTGTCGCCCTGCTCCGTGGGGAAAATTGTATATTAAAAGAATTTTTGATCATATCCGCTTTAAGGTCGGGATTACCTATGAGGATTTACATCTTTATCCCTATGTTCTCCATGAAGCACACAAAGTTTTAAATTGCAAAGCACCTCTTTATTATTATTTTTTTCCGCAAAACGAAGATAAAAGCGCTATGCTTTCTCCGCTATCTCCTAAAAAGTTTATTGCGATTGATATCAGATATGAACATTATATGTTTTATCGTAAAAGTAAAGCAGAGCGTTCCGCCGCCATCTCTGCCTATCATTTACTTGTTCAATTTGCAAAAGCTTCCATTCTGCAACATGAAAATAAAGAACTAAAAAGAGTTTTTATTAAATATTATTTCCGCTACTTATTGAAAATTACAGCGATACCACAGCGCTATTTATCTGTGAAAAATAAAATTATATACCTTTCAACTGTTCTGCCCATAAATCATTTAAAAAAATTTTATATGAGCAATTATTGTGAAGAACAGGGATTTGAAGATCCAAAGAATTTATAAACTTTAAGGAAATAACATGATTACCGTTATAGTGCCCGTATACAAAGTTGAAAAATATCTTGACCGCTGTGTGAAAAGCATTCTTGCGCAAACCTATACCGATTTTGAATTGATTCTTGTCGATGACGGAAGCCCAGACAACTGCCCCGCCATGTGCGACGCCTGGGCGGAAAAGGATAACCGGATCCGGGTTGTGCATAAAGAAAACGGCGGACTCTCTTCCGCGCGAAACGCAGGACTTGATATTATGAAGGGTGAATATGTTACCTTCGTTGACAGCGATGATGCCATACGGAGCGACAGTCTTTACGCACTTAAATATGCGATCGACCAATGCCATGCTGATATCAGCATAGCGGATGTAGAGAGGTTGAATGAAGGAGAAGCTGTTCCGATACCGAAAGAAGTTCTCGATGTTGAAGCAATATCCGGAATTGAAGCCTGTGAAAAAATTTATCAGGAAGCAGTAAAGTATGTAACTGCATGGAATAAATTATATCATAGAAATTTATTTGATAACCTTCGCTTTCCGCTCGGCAAAATTCATGAAGATGAGTTTATCACATACAAGCTGTATTATAAAGCAGAGCGGGTAGCGGTAATAAGCGACAAGCTTTATTACTACTATACGGTCCCCGGAAGCATCATGAATTCCGCTTTCACCTTGAAAAGATATCACGCCATTGAAGCCTTTGAAGAAAGAGAAGAGTTTTATGCCAAACAAGGTTTAACGGAATTATCTCAAAAAACAAGAAACGTTAAGAACAGAAAAATTGCCGCATTATATTTTCAAGCCGAACAAGCCGGAAAATGCAAGGATATACCCCCACAGTATAAAATCTCTTTTCATACCGCATGGAAATCCCTTGAAAAATCTATGGACAATGATCACTTTGAATTTTTTATGAGCCATTATCATCCGAAAGCAATCAAATTCAGAGCATATAAGAGAAAGCTTTGCTCTCTTTTGACAAAAAAATAAAAGCCCACCGGCAAATATATTGTATTATCAATTCTCGTATGATATAATATACTAAAAAGAACTTGCTGAGTAAACATTTTTTCTCACGATATAAATATCAAATATCGGTAATCTTTGTAAAATCAGATTTATTAAAAAATAAAAGAAATGAGGGAATATACATATGGAATCCGAAAAAATAATTTGGAAAGACAGGAAACGCACTGTATTCGGACTGCCGTGGTCATTTACAAGATATTGTCTTACCGAGAATAAGCTGATTGTGGATACCGGCTTATTTTCCCGCACAGAGGATGAAATCAGACTTTACAGAATTATGGACATAACCCTGAAGCGTTCATTCGTGGAAAGGCTCTTCGGTCTCGGTACAATACACTGCTGTTCCGGCGACAAGACAAGTCCTGAATTCGATATCAAACATATCAAAAAGCCGAAGGACGTTAAGAATATGCTTTCTGACATGGTCGAAAAAGAACGTTTGGAAAGACGCGTAGGTCTCAGAGAATTTATGCATAACGAAGAAGATATCGATGATACAGAACATACGGACGTTTCCGATTAATACTTTTACGGGACATGCCGCGTCACGGTAAACCATTCATGATATGGATTTATTTACCCAAATCCTCCGAAACGCTCATAACGAAAAAATTTCTTTATCGAAAATCGGGCGGAACAGCGAAATATTTTTCCCGCAAAGGGTGATTTTATGAAAAAGAAAATGATTTATATATTAACGCTCACATTCCTGATATCGATTCTGATTCCGATAACCGTAAGCGCTGATATGGGACCTAAGCCCTCCGTTCGTATCGCCTTTAAAGGACTCGGAAATGAAATCTGTTACGGAACGCTTCTATCTAAAACAGAGTCCACCGGACCTGCTTTCGCATGGGACGGCACAGAGGAAAATGCTCTGTACAATAAAAATGACGGTTATACCGACCATTTCCCGGAATACGATATTTGGAAAGCCTTTATTGATTATCAAGACTCCGACGGATATCATTTTCTTCAGACAGTGTGGCGCATTGACCAAACAAAGGAATTGGCTTGGACCTACTATCCACCATCCGAATTTAAAATCCTTCTTTACTTTCCCGAAAGCAACGTCTATGCCGTCAGCAGTATATATAACCGTTACGCCTTCGACAGCTACTTCACCGTCAACATGGAAGATTATTTGAAACAAAATGAAGACCTGAACGGCAATATCTATATAAAAGCATACCAATCATATCATTATACCGAAGAAGTGATCTCCCTTTCCGTCCGCATCGTCTCAACGATCCTGATTGAAATCGGAATTGCCCTTATTTTCGGTTACCGCACGAAAAAACAAATATTATTTATTACGGGTATAAATACAGCAACGCAAATATTTCTTAATGTACTTTTGAATGTTGTTAACTATAAAAATGGTTATCTTGCTTTTATCGCGGCTTATTTCGTGCTGGAATTGATTGTATTTGTTTCAGAAGCAATTGTATATTCACTTCTTCTGAACAAATTATCTGAACGAAAGCATAAAAAATGGCTTGCCGCCGTCTATGCACTTGTCGCAAATACAGCCTCTTTTGTCGCAGGCTTTGCTCTCGCCGTTATGATTCCGGGAATATTCTGAACAACGTAAGCTTTTTGCCGACATCACTTAAGGCAATACCGCCGGGTTATGACAGTACAGATGCGCTGTCAAGGCGCTGGCAGGTAATTGTGCGGTATGCCTTAACAACCGATTCTTTTTTAGATTTATGAGGCGGTGCGCGTTAATGCGCACCGCCCTGCTGTTTATAAATAATAGGTTATCACAGAAAAAGTGATTGGGCATGACAATAATACGGATTTCCGACCTCATATCTCTTTTTGGCTTTATCGTGATTTTGCCCTGTTTACTGCATTATGCCAACCATCGCGCAGGAAAGCTCTCTCGCTTATGCTCATAGCAGGACGAAAGATCGTTTTTGGATTTTCAAGCGCGGTTATTTCTTCGGGAGAAGCGTACATTCCGCAGCCAAGCCCTGCAAGATAAGCAGCGCCAAGCGCCGTAGTCTCTACGCAATCAGGTCTTTCAACGGTAATACCCGAAATGTTCGCCTGAAAAGAAGAAAGAAAATTATTAGCCGAGGCACCTCCGTCGATTTTCAATGCCGTTACCGGCACTCCCGAATCGGACATCATTATTTTCAGCACATCGTCGGTCTGATATACCATTGCTTCAAGAGCTGCTCGAACAATATGTTCCTTTTGGGTGCCTCTTGTCAGTCCACAAATCAGTCCTCTGGCATCGGAATCCCAATAGGGAGCGCCGAGCCCGGTAAAAGCAGGAACAAAATAAACACCGTTTGTATCGGACACACTGCAAGCCATTCTCTCGCTCTCCCGAGAGCTTTCGATAATACCAAGTCCGTCTCTCAACCACTGGATTGCCGCACCGGCAATAAATACCGAACCCTCCAGAGCATATGTCACCTTATCACCGATCTGCCAGGCAACCGTCGTTATCAGCCCGTTTGATGACGTGATCGGATGTGTTCCGGTATTCATAAGCATAAAACAGCCGGTGCCGTAGGTATTTTTTACGCTTCCCTCTCCAAAACATCTTTGTCCGAATAGCGAAGCCTGCTGATCCCCTGCAACTCCGCATATCGGAATTGTCCCTCCGAACACAGTCGTCTCTCCGAAATAT
>USPP01000191.1 GCA_900556615.1 uncultured Eubacteriales bacterium | reverse complement strand
AAGTACCCATCTGTATTTTATCCATATATCCCTCCGTGATCTGATCTTTGACTCCAGTATAGAAAAAATGCTGGAAGAAAGCAATCGCGGGAAAATATCCCGTTGACCGATAAAAACAAAAATCATTTCAGCACTCTCGCTGTTAGTGTGCTGATTTCTAAAGGAGCAATATTATGTCAGAATTAAAATACCCTACCCCTCATATAAACGCCCACCCGGAAGATATTGCCGAAACCGTTCTTATGCCCGGTGATCCTCAGCGCGCTGAGTTTGTTGCAAAAAATTTTCTTCAAGATGCAAAGCTGTTCAATAATGTAAGGGGTGTACAGGGCTACACCGGAATCTACAAGGAAAAGAGAATATCCGTCATGGCAAGCGGAATGGGTATGCCCTCCATCGGCATATACAGCTATGAGCTTTTCAACTTTTTCGGTGTGAACAATATAATAAGAATAGGATCTGCCGGCGCCATGAGCGAAAAACTGAAGCTGCGCGATATCGTTCTCGCAATGGGAGCCTGCACCAATTCCGCTTTCGCCGCACAATATCATCTTCCCGGTACATTTGCCCCTATCGCCTCTTATTCCCTGCTCAGAACCGCAGAACAAACTGCCTTTGACAACGGAATCACGCCTTTTATCGGCAATGTGCTGTCTTCGGATACCTTCTACGACGACGATCCCACAGCCAACGCCAAATGGCGTAGACTCGGTGTACTTGCCGTTGAAATGGAAGCCGCCGCTCTCTATATGAATGCTGCCAGAGCAAGCAAAAATGCTCTCGCTGTTCTTACCGTATCAGATCATCTTATAACGGGAGAAAGCACAACCGCCGAGGAGAGACGCTCCACCTTTACAGAAATGGTAAGTCTCGCGCTTGAAACCGCTATTAAGCTCTGAATCTTATCAATATAATAATAGCAATAATATAGAACTTTTCTCCGTTCGGTCTTGACGGTAAACAGAATATATAATATAATAATATGGTAAACAGATTATATAATATAATAATATTATTATATCAAAGCAGACAAAATCAATTCGTGGCTTTTGCCCTCATTCTGGGCGCTTTTTTTCAAAAAGCGCCCAGAAAACTCACAAAACCTTTGAAATAAAGAATTATTATAGGTGAAAAGCTTAAGGCAACACCGCCGGTTTCACGGTTTGCACCTTGACGTCATAGCTGCTTTTCCATATTCCGTCATACTTCAAAAATTTCGTCGCGGAGAAGTCACTCTTGTTTTCTCAATTATATTATGATTGCGTATCTATACCGTCAGAATTGTACGGTATTTGTCTTAAATGGGACACAGAGAGGAACCCTCTTGAAACGCTTTGCTCTTTGCCTGTGCCGAAATCAGAGTTTTCGGATCATTTTTCTTTCGATTCTTTCTTAATAAACTAAAGAATCGAAGAATCGAACGAAGTCCTGCGCTATGCTTTTGTTCGCTTCTTATTATTTTTTTCCTCTCTTTACAGGATTCACAAAAAATTTAATTGAATTGTTTAATTCCTGTTTTTCGCTTCAATTTCGATATACATGATTTTCTTTATATCAATTCGAAAAAATAAACCGTAACAAACAACAAACGCAGGAGAGATTATGGACAGCAAAAAATCCTATACCTTTCAACGCCCGGAGTATTTTGACCTGAACCAGATATTTGATTGCGGACAATGCTTTCGCTTTGAAAAGTGTGATGAAAAAGAAAATCTTTTTGAGGGAATCGCTTACGGAAAATATATTTCTATCGCTCAAACCGTCTCCTCCATAACGATTACCGGAACAGACGCCGCGGAATTCGATAGAGTGTGGAAGCATTATTTTGCCATTGATGAAAGTTACATAGGCATCAGAGACAATATTACAAAGCACCTTCCCAATGACGCCACAATCCGGTCGGCAATGGAAAAAGGAAAGGGTATCCGCATTCTCCGCCAAGAACCATGGGAAACGGTCTGCTCGTTTATCATCTCTCAGAATAATAACATACCCCGAATTAAGAAAATAATTTCCGCACTGTCAGAAGCGTTTGGTGAAAAAATATTATACGGAAATAAAATATATTACGCTTTCCCTACCGCAGAATCTCTTTATGAGGCAGGAGAAGAAAAAATTTTTGCCCTGAAAACCGGTTTTCGTGCAGGCTATCTTTATGACGCCGCAAAAAAAGTTGTTACCGGCGAGCTTAATCTCGATAGGCTTTCCCTGTACGATACCGATGAGCTTATCCAAAGTCTCATGTCGGTGAAAGGAATCGGTCCGAAGGTTGCCGCATGTACAGCACTTTTCGGCTTCGGGAAAAATGATGCTTTTCCCATAGATGTCTGGATGAAAAAGGTGATTTCAAAATATTATCCCGGCGGGCTCAACAGATCTGACCTCGGAGAATACGCCGGAATTGCACAGCAATATCTATTTTACTATGAAAGGTTTCAGGTTGAAAAAACATAGTTATGATATCTTTGCTTTCAAAAAAATTTATTAAAAACAGTGACGATTTCTCCTCTCCCGCTGTGAGACGCGCTTACGGAATACTTTGCGGCGCTGTCGGTATATTTTTCAATATACTCCTTTGCTGTTTAAAGTTTATTGCCGCTTCGATCACAGGCTCAGTATCGATAGCCGCCGACGCCCTGAACAATCTTTCCGACGCAGGCTCTTCTGTCGTTACTCTGATCGGATTTCGTCTTGCCGGACAAAAACCGGATCATTCTCATCCCTTCGGTCACGGAAGAATCGAGTATATTTCCGGTTTTATTGTATCCGTAATCATAATACTTATGGGAATCGAACTCGGAAAAACCTCCGTGGAAAAGATATCTTCCGGAGCTTCGGCGGAGTTCAGTCTGATTTCAGTCATAATTCTCATAACGGCAATCCTTGTTAAGCTCTATATGTATTTCTACAATGCAGGAATCGCGAAAAAAATTGATTCCGCAGCTATGAAAGCAACAGCTGCCGACAGCTTCAGCGACTGTGTTGCTACCGGAGCCGTTCTTATCTGTACGGTAATATCAAAATTTACCTCCGCCCCCATCGACGGCTGGTGCGGAATAGCCGTTTCTCTGTTCATACTGTATTCTGGTATCAATACTGCAAAAGATACCCTGAATCCTCTTCTCGGAACGCCGCCCGACGCTGAGTTTGTCAATAAAATACACGGGATTGTCATGTCCTATCCTGAGATAAGCGGAATGCATGATCTTATCGTGCATAACTACGGCCCCGGAAGAGTAATGATATCCCTTCATGCAGAGGTACCGCAGTCGGTTAATATACTGCAAATTCACGATACAATCGATAATATTGAACATCAGCTTGCCACAGAATTAAAATGCGACGCCGTTATACATATGGATCCCATCGCCACAAGCGACGAACTGACAATTTCAACCCGAGAAAAGGTATCGGAGCTTGCCCGCGCGCTTGATCCGTCGATAACCATTCACGACTTCAGAATGGTTATCGGTCAAACCCATACAAATCTAATATTTGACATGGTAATTCCTTTTAACTTTCGTCTCACCGACGATGAAATTAAAGAAGAACTATCCAGACTTGTTAAAATAATTTCCCCTGACTACCGAGTGGTAATCAATATCGATAAATCATATACAAACTGAAAGGAATAAAATGAAATGGATTTCTGGAACGATCTTTCCAAAACAATATACAATGCTGCCGATTATACAGTAAAAGGCACTGAAAAGCTGACCGGCATTGCAAAATTAAAATACAAAATAAATGCTCTTAAAACCAAACTTGATCTATATTACAAAAGCATTGGAGAATTAAAATATTCCGAGCATCACGGGGAAAACGTCACCGATGATATGTACGCCAGCCTTTTTGCACAGATAGAAAAGCTTACCTCCGAATTAAAGGCTTTGGAAAAACAGCTTGCCGATCTGCGCGATTACGCTGCCTGCTCCCAATGCGGATATCGCGTCCAGCGCGGACTTGCATTCTGCCCTAAATGCGGAGAAAAGCTTCCAAACGAAAACAAGTGACTTTTTATTCTGAAACGGAACTTTCTGAAAATGATTTCTGTAAACTGTGAAAATTTATGCCTGTCATTTGGCGCCGATACGATACTTGAAAATATAGCCTTCGCTCTCAACGAGGGTGACAAACTCGGTATCATCGGCGTTAATGGCGCCGGTAAATCCTCACTTTTTGCGATGATAACCGGTAAATATCAGCCTACCTCCGGTGAAATATTTGTTGCAAAGGGAAAAAGCATCGGAATACTTGAGCAAAACATCGAATACGAAGCCTCCTGTTCTATTCTGGAAGAAGTATATAATACTTTCTCCGATCTGCTGTCTCTGGAAAAGGAGCTTGAAGTTCTCAGGGAGAGAGCCGAGAAAAGCGGCGGCGAAGAGGACGCTAAACGCTTCTCAGACTGTCAGGAAAAATTCACATCGGAAGGCGGATATGAATTTCGAGGGCGCTCCAAAGGAATCCTGAAAAAGCTTTCTTTGCCTGAAGAGCTTTGGGACAAGCCCGTTTCTTCTCTCAGCGGCGGACAAAAAACCCGCCTTTCCCTCGCTTGTCTGCTTCTCCGCGATCCTGATATCATTCT
>USPP01000190.1 GCA_900556615.1 uncultured Eubacteriales bacterium | reverse complement strand
GGTGACGGGATCATGGATCACGGCGGCCAGCTCCACCAGCAGATTGTCGGTCAGATCGTACATCTTGGGCCAGTCGGTGATGTTGGGGGCCATCTGCAGCTTCACAGAGGGGTCCGCCTTGCCGTATCCGTTATAAACTCTGTTTTTATACGCTGAATCGTCAAAGACATATTCAACTTCGGAATATTCAACATCAAGATCGGTAGCAGGTGTAAGGACACCTCCGTTCGCCGCCGTTGCCGCGATAGAACGGGCGTCCATCAGCGCAACATAAGCCTGTTGACCGTTTCCGGGTTTTGAACCCTCGCGGTTAGGAAAATTTCTCGTCGAATGACGTATACTGAGACAGCCGTTTCCGGGAACATCGCCCGCACCGAAGCAGGGACCGCAGAATGCGGTGCGGAGAACAGCGCCTGCGTCAAGAAGCTCAGAAGCAATTCCGGATTTCATCAGCTGCGTGAATACCGGCTGACTCGCCGGGTAGATTGAAAGCGAGAAATCACCGTTTCCTATTGAACCTCCCGAAAGTATATCATTTGCGGCGGCAAGATTATCATAGATCCCTCCGGCACAGCCCGCAATGACTCCCTGATCCACATGAATATTACCGTTTTTATCAATCTTAGAGTCAAAATCAAGACCAAATTTTGCAAACACCTCATGCGGGTTCTTTCTGAGTTCGTTTATCGTCACCGCGTTTCCGGGATGGAAGGGGAGCGCTATCATGGACTCCACCTTGGAAAGGTCTATGGTTACCATTCCGTCGTAATAGGCAACCTCAGCCGGTCTCAGCTCACGGAAATCGTCGGGACGGTTATGTATCATATAATATTTTTCCGTCTCGCTGTCAGTAACCCAAATCGATGAAAGACAGGTCGTTTCGGTTGTCATCACATCAATTCCGTTTCTGAACTCGATGGGAAGATTTTTAACCCCTTCTCCGACAAATTCAAGAACCTTGTTTTTCACAAAGCCCGAGGAGAATGCCGCGCCGATAAGGGCGATTGCCACGTCGTGAGGTCCTATTCCGGGGCGAGGAGAACCGACAAGATTCACCGCAATAATCTCCGGCATGGAAATATCATATGTACGGCAGAGAAGCTGTTTTACAAGCTCGGGACCGCCCTCTCCGATCGCCATCGTTCCGAGAGCACCGTATCTTGTATGACTATCGGAGCCGAGTATCATCCTACCGCAGGCGGTCATCATTTCTCTCATATAAGAGTGGATAACCGCCTGATGGGCGGGAACATAAATTCCTCCGTATTTTTTTGCCGCTGATAGACCGAAAAGATGATCGTCCTCGTTTATTGTTCCGCCGACGGCACACAGACTGTTGTGACAGTTTGTCAAAACATAAGGAATCGGAAACTTCTCAAGTCCGCTTGCCCTCGCCGTTTGGATAATTCCCACATAGGTGATATCATGAGAAGCCATAGCGTCAAATTTGATATTAAGCTCTTTATCGTTTCCCGACACATTATGAGAAGTGAGTATAGAATAGGCGATTGTGCCTTTTCGCGCTTCATCGGCAGATACGCCGCATTTATCCTTAGGGTGTTTTCCGTCAATCAGATATACCCCGTGATTCGTAATTTTAACCATAAATTCTCTCCTTTTGGAAATACCGGCTCCCCTAAGATTGCGGTATCCATAAAATAATTGCTTTTATATGATATATTGGGAAAGCGGACTTCAAAGCAAAAGCGCCCCGTGAAACAGAGCGCTCTGACAGTGCTGATTTATTCAAGACAGAGCCGCACACAAATCCGTACGGTTTTGTTTCCGCCTCAGGTCTCTTCCGCAGAGGAGGTATCACTACCGCTCGTCTCCGCCTCGCCGGAAGTATCCTCTTCCGAAGCCGACTCTTTGGTATCATCCCCGGTATCAGCCGTATCTGTTGTATCGGCGGAATCAGAATCCGCTGAATCGGTAGCAGTGAGCTGATCATATATATTATTGAGATCTGTATCATCCTGAATAACGAAAGAAACAAGAACAAGAACCACAAATATAACAGAAATTACAGTCGTAGCCTTTGAAAGGATTCTCTCCTTTGTATTTCCCTTATTTTTTCCGTAAAAAGTATCTGAAGAACTCCCTGAAAGCGCCCCGGAAAGTCCCTTGTCCTTACCGGACTGAAGCAAAACGGCGACTATAAGAAAAATCGCAGATGCTATCAGTATTATGCCGATTACGATATCCATATATATTATTCCTCCTGAAGTCTGCCGCGAACCATTCCGAAACGACAGTAACTGTATATTATCAAAGCCTTTCTATTTTATCATACTTTTTCATGAAATGCAAGAGTATTCCGATATTTTTCCCAAAAATTTTACGAATATGCCTTGAAATCATAACCGTGTGAAAAAATTATGTATTATAGATTAAAAATATCAGTTATAGGGATAGCGTCAAAAGAAATATTCCCCCTTTTGCCCTTGGTATTGCTGAAAGCTCATTTTTAAAATAAATCGTCAAAACAGCCAAGCGGCAATTACCCGGTACAGGCAACTACCTAATAAATAGAAATTTATTGAACTTTTTTCATAACATAATTGACAAGTGTAACTCCCTGTCTTTTTATCTGCTGTTCTTTAATTACTTTATATCCTCTTTTTTCAAAAAAAGACCTTGCTGTAATAGAAGCATGTGTAATAATATCTTCCTGAACAGCGGCTTCTAACTGATTGCATATAGCGGTAGCAATCCCTTTTCTTTGATAATCTTTATGAACATATAAACGGTCAAGGTAGCCGTTTTCATCTATGTCCCCGAATCCTACAATGGTTTTATTTTCAACAGCGACTATACTGTAATGCTCCAGAAATGACTGATTCCACCTTTCCAAATTTACCTGACCCGTAGCCCAAACATCCATCTGTTCTTTCGTGTAATCTTTTGCATTTATTGTATGAACAGTATTGTAAAACAACTCCGCCAGTTCTTTGCAATCTGTCGGTTGATATTCTCTGATAACCATTCCATGTCCTCTCCTTCAAATTGGAATATTATTCTAACTATATCACAGATAACTTTGTGCTTCAACGTGGAATCAGTGAAATCGATAGAGTCCAACTCCTACGGCACTTACAGCAAAAGCGAGGAAATATTACTTCGCCCGATTCGGAATTTCGAATACAAAAAATACACTTTTATCTTTTTAGAGGTCCCCTTTAGTCATATAGCATCTCTCTTGGGAAAAGCGGAGGAGGAAAGCCGAAAACTCTCCTCCTCGGTATTCATTAAAATTCTGCCGAACCTGTCGTTCTCGGGAAGGATTCCACATCCCTGATGTTTCCGATCCCCGTTACATACATAATCAGTCTTTCAAAGCCGAGACCAAAGCCCGCATGCTTTGTGCCTCCGTAGCGGCGAAGATCCACATACCAACGGTAATCCTCCTCGTTAAGACCGAATTTATTCAAGCTTTCAAGAAGAACATCAAGTCTTTCCTCGCGCTGTGAGCCTCCGACAAGCTCCCCGACGCCCGGGACAAGAAGGTCGACGGCGGCAACAGTCTTTCCGTCATCGTTTACACGCATATAAAACGCCTTTATATCGCGCGGCCAATCGGTCACGAAAACCGGCTTGCCGTACACCTGCTCGGTAAGATATCTTTCATGCTCGGTCTGAAGATCCATGCCCCATTCAAGCGGATACTCGAACTTCACTCCGCTGTTCTTTACAAGAGAAACCGCGTCGGTATAGCTCAATCTTACAAAATCGGAGTTCACTATATTATTAAGTCTGTCAAGCAAAGTACTGTCGATAAACTTATTGAAAAGCTCAAGCTCGTAAGGACATTCCTTCATAATATAAGCTACAACGTATTTGAGCATATCCTCAATAAGCTCCATATCGTCGTTAAGGTCTGCAAAGGCAATTTCCGGCTCCATCATCCAGAATTCCGCCGCATGACGGGGCGTGTTCGACTTCTCGGCGCGGAAGGTAGGTCCGAAGGTATATACCTTTGCGAACGCCATGGCATAGGTCTCCGCGTTAAGCTGACCGGAAACAGTTAGGTTTGTGCTTTTCCCGAAAAAATCCTTGGAGAAATCAATCTTTCCGTCCTCCGTCCTGGGAAGATTCTCCAGATCAAGGGTAGTGATTCTGAACATTTCCCCTGCGCCTTCGCAGTCGCTTCCCGTAATAATCGGAGTATGAACATATACAAAGTTTCTCTCCTGAAAGAACTTATGAATGGCGTATGCGGCAACAGAACGAACTCTGAAAACCGCCTCGTATTTATTGGTTCTGGGACGAAGATGCGCTATAGTGCGAAGAAACTCGTCCGAATGGCGTTTTTTCTGGAGCGGATAGTCAGAGGTAGAGGTACCTGTCACCTCTATCGACTCCGCTTTGAGTTCAAACGCCTGCTTGGCGTCAGGAGTAAGCTCGAACAAACCCGTTACCGCGACGGAGGCACCGACATTCTGCTTTGCAATATCTTTATAGTTATCTAATTTTTCAGCTTCAAAAACAATTTGCAAGCAAGGAAGCGTGCTTCCGTCATTCAAATCGATAAAACCGAAATTATTGTTGGAGCGAATGGAACGGCACCAACAATAATTTCGGTTTTATCGAT
>USPP01000189.1 GCA_900556615.1 uncultured Eubacteriales bacterium | reverse complement strand
ATGTAGAAGGCCCTATGGAAGTCATACAAAATGTAAGGTGGTAAAAAACAAGGTTGCTCCCCCCTTCAGAGTTGCGGAATTTGATATTCTCTACGGTAAGGGAATCTGCAAATCCGGAGAAGTGCTTGATCTCGGCGTGGAGCTCGGTATAGTGGAAAAGGGCGGATCGTGGTTCTCCTATGAAGGATCACGTCTCGGTCAGGGAAGAGAAAATGCAAAGAAATTCCTTGAGGATAATCCCGAACTTCTTGAAGAAATTGAAAAAAAGGTCAAGGAAAAGCGCGATCAGATAAGCGGTATGATTTCCGATGAGCTTGACGATGACGGGAATGACGATCCTGACGATGAAGATGACGGCTTTGAAGAATGACCGGAAACCGAAAAAGAACGAGAAAGGTGCCTGATGATCCGGCAAGGGCTTATAGCGCGGCGCTTAAGACCGCAATGAACATTGTGTCGTACAAGGATAATACCGAGAGAACGCTGTACAGAAAGCTTTCAGAGAGGGGATATCAGGCAGATACAGTTGAAGCTGTTGTCGAGTTCATGAGATCAAAGGGTTATGTGGACGATGGGCGTATGCTGCTGCATACCGCGAGAAATCTTGCGCTTGTGAAGCTGTATGGGAAGGCGCGTATCAGAAACGAGCTTTCTCTGAAGGGCTTTGACCGTGAAACGCTGGATTCTCTTGATTGGAGCGGAGAAGAGTTGTGCGATATTGACTTCACGGAGATTTGTCTTAAGCTTCTGAAAAAACGCGGCGGGGAAAGAAATGAAAAGAATTATGCATACCTGCGGCGATACGGTCACACTTCCTCGGATATAAAAGCCGCATATACCGCTCTCAACGACGTGGAAAAGAAGGATTAGCTGATTGTAGTAAAAGTTAACGATTTATAATAAAAGATCGATATATAATCTGTTTTTTTACGGCTTTGCCGGCGAAAAAACACCTTTCAGGCGAGCCAAATGAGTCCGCGCACCGAGGAAGCGGTGATAAGTGCATATCCCCGTCGCGCGGTTCTCAATTGTAAAACGCAGTTTTACAATTGACTGGAAGAGAATTATAATATGGAGGTATAAATTTATGGCGGAGTTTTCATATAAAACAAGCGGTACTTGTTCAAGAGAGATTCATTTTGAGCTTGATGAGGAAAAGAAACTGAGAAATGTAAGTTTTGTCGGCGGCTGTAACGGAAATCTTCAGGGAGTTTCAAGACTTATCGAGGGAATGGATGCTGAGGAAGTAATAAAACGCTGTTCGGGAATAAAATGCGGATTTAAGGAAACATCCTGTCCGGATCAGCTTTCCAAAGCAATTCAAAAGGCTCTTGAGAGTGACTGAAAAAACGAAGTTGATTTGCTGTAATTCTATGAGGCATACATTTG
Source organism: uncultured Eubacteriales bacterium (assembly GCA_900556615.1). Taxonomy (GTDB): domain Bacteria; phylum Bacillota; class Clostridia; order Oscillospirales; family CAG-272; genus Colimorpha_A. Next base: position 3,206 of record USPP01000189.1, on the reverse strand, counting down.
TGCTGTAAGAAGTGTTTTCGGTATTGAGCGGTTGGTAAGGCTGATACAGAAGTAAAATCTTTTCGGTGCTTTTTCAATCATGGATAGACAGCGGGGATATATGACTTTATCTGCTATGAAAGGTTTGGGGATTAGGCTGAAATTTAAAAGGTATATACGATAACGGATAATAGGATTATTTTGTATTGAACGTTTGCACATTAATGAAATAAAATTCTAAAGCCGAGAGAAGATATATGAAAAAATATATATTAAATCCTATATGTATGTTTTTTATAGGCGCAATACTGGGTGTCTTATCGAAATTATTTGATATTCACACCGAAATATTAGGCAATATATTTTCGGAATTTGCAATTTGGATATTGCTGGGTGTATTAATATCCATTTATAGTGACAGTAAAAAACGTGCAATGATAAATATATTGCCATTTTGTATCGGAATGCTTTTAGCGTACTATATAACAGCGCATGTTACTCATTCGGTTTATGGTTGGAATTTTATTAAGGGCTGGATCGTGTTTGCCTTTGCTTCTCCGTTGTTTGCCTATTTTACTTGGATGTCAAAGGAAAAAGGAATACTACCGGTAATGATTCGATTGGGAATTACCGGAATATCTGTATTCTGCAGTTTGTTTTTATTTACTGTCAACATATTTGATTTAGTAATCAATTTAGCATTAGTCTACTTTTTATTTTTTCAAAAAATAAAAAGAATTCGTTGAAATTGTTTTAAAAATCAAAAAATACTGAGATTTTGAGATTGCTGAATGTAAGCAAACACGGTTCTGAAGAATCGTGCTGTGTATACATTCAGTTGTCTTTTTTGGGATATGAGGCGATTCATCTATGATGGAGGCAATCCGCTAAATGATGATTGGCAGATAAGGCGCAGCAGATTCCGTGAACCTGCTTTTCGGCGAGGGGGCAAAGCCCATACTTGACGGACTTTATGCTGAGTAGATGATATAGGAGGAATGGCGAACGTCAAACAGTTGATCGCGCGGAGGCATAGAGGTGAAAGAATTGTATGAATAATTTGTAAATTATTTACTTTTGCGCCTTTAGAATAAAATAAAATGAAAAAAACTCTTGCAATTATAAGAAGAATCATATATAATAGAAAGGCTTGATGTGCGTTGAAGCGAAAGGTTGCCCGGGGACGGACGGTTCAGTCCAGCGGGGGAATTTTCGTGGAGTATGTCCGATGTCAGGAAAGATTTTTGTCAAGGAAACCGTTTGTCCCTTTTCGGACAAGCCGAGAAATCTTGCCAAGGTCTGACCGGGACAGCAAACGGGCGATAGAGAATCGGAACTGTGTTTTTGCTTTTGAGCAGAAGCGGCATACGGGCTCACGGTATGCTTTTTCCGAAAAAACCGTATTACGGAGTGCACGTGACGCGGTGATTTCGGGTTTCATTTATGCCGGATGAAGAAACACCCGGCTAAGTGTTCGGATTTTCGCCCCATTTAATTACTACATCTACATCGGCAATAATTAAAAGGAGGCAAAACAAGTGGCAGTAAAGGAAACACTCAGGGTCAGACTTAAGAGCTATGATCATTTTCTTATCGATCAGGCAGCGGAGAAAATTGTAGAGACCGCAAAGCGCAACGGCGCTTCGGTTTCGGGACCGATTCCGCTTCCTACTGAAAAGGAAATCGTGACTATACTTCGTGCGGTCCATAAGTATAAGGACAGCCGTGAACAGTTTGAACTGAGAACACACAAAAGACTCATTGACATAATAAAGCCCTCTCAGAAAACCATTGAGGCGCTTATGAGTCTGGAGCTTCCCGCTGGCGTTCAGATCGACATCAAGTAATCTGCTTTGCGCAGATCGTTCTGAACCAAGGGAAACCCCGAGGTTTTATGTCATGTTGGAATCCGGATATGCCCCGGTGTTTCAACCAATAACTAAAATCAGGAGGAAAAACAAATGAAAAAAGGCATTATCGGCAAGAAAATCGGTATGACGCAGATTTTCGACGCGAACGGTAACGTTATACCGGTAACGGTGATCGAAGCCGGTCCCTGTACGGTCACAATGAAGAAGACTGTTGCAACTGACGGCTATGACGCAGTGCAGCTCGGATTCGTTGATGTCGAGGAAAAGAAGCTCAACAAAGCTGAGGCAGGTCATTTTAAAAAGGCAGGCGTTTCCTGCAAAAAGCATCTTAAGGAATTCCGTCTTGATGATATTTCCGGATTCAATACGGGCGATACCGTCACCGCTGATATTTTTGAAGCAGGTGAAAAGGTCGACGTTACCGGAATTACAAAGGGACGCGGATATACCGGCGTTGTAAAGCGCTGGAACGCCCATATCCTCAGAATGACTCACGGTACCGGTCCTATCCACCGGCAGCCCGGTTCTATGGGTGCAAACTCGACGCCTTCCAGAATCTATAAGAACAAGCACATGGCCGGACAGTACGGAAACGAGCAGGTGACGGTTCTCAATCTCAGCATCGCTAAGATTGATGCGGAAAAGAATATCATTGCGGTGAAGGGCGCGGTTCCCGGCTCCCGCGGCGGTATCGTATTTATCCGCAACGCCGCCAAGGCTTGAACGGAAGGAGGAAATTAACGATGCCGAATATAAAGGTTTTAAATATGAAGGGCGAGGAAGTCGGTGAGATGAATCTTTCTGACGCTGTCTTCGGTGTTGAGGTAAACGGCGCGGTTCTCCATACCGCAGTAAGAGCCTATCTTATGAATCAGAGACAGGGCACTCAGTCCGCTCTCACACGCACAGAGGTTTCCGGCGGCGGAAAGAAGCCGTGGAAGCAAAAGGGAACCGGACGCGCAAGACAGGGGTCTACCAGATCTCCTCAGTGGACACACGGTGGAGTGGTATTTGCACCGAAGCCCAGATCTTACCGCGTAGCAATTAATAAAAAAGTCAGACAGCTTGCTCTCAAAAGTGCTCTCTCTGCAAAGGCCGCCGGCAACGATCTCGTTGTTGTGGATGCCATTACGACGGAAGAGTATAAAACAAAGACTATGGTTGATATGCTCAAGGCTGTCGGAGCAAAGAAAAAGGCTCTTGTTGTCCTTGCGGATAACGATTGCAGGGTCGTTGGAAGCTTTGCCAATATAGCAAACGTCAAGACTGCACAGACAAACACCATCAACGTTTACGACATTCTCAACGCAGATACCCTCGTGATCGCTAAGGGAGCCGCAGAAAAGCTTCAGGAGG
>USPP01000188.1 GCA_900556615.1 uncultured Eubacteriales bacterium | reverse complement strand
TACAGGCGAGTACAAACCCGGATGCTGTTTCGCATCTAAGTATTCTCGGTCCGAGTCCGACGACGGTCAGACCGTTTGACTCCGCAAAAGAAATCTCCTCCTGCGAAAATCCGCCTTCCGCGCCGACAACTATAGATATACAATCCGACGCATCCTGTTTCAGAACACTTCCGAGCATCCGCGAGCGTTCGTTTTCGTAACAAAACAAGGAAAGAGCATCCTCCGAAGCTTCTTTTATCGCCCGTTCATAAGACACAGGCGGCAACACCTTCGGAACAACGCTTCTTCCGCACTGTTTTGCAGCCTCAAGCGCAATACGGTTCCACCGTTCGAGCTTCTTGGCGGTATCACCGACTTTAGCTATACAAAATCTGCTTTCAAACGGCGTAACCGAGTACACTCCGCATTCAACCGCCTTCTGAATTATCACCTCAAGCTTATCCCCCTTGGGAAGAGCCTGAAAGAGTCTGATACGGCAGGGCGATTCCGAAGACGCCTGTAAAACGCTTTCAATCCGCGCAAACACATTACCCTCGGCAAAACCGACAATAATGCAAAGATATGTTTCCCCCTCTGACGAAGAAACGCAGATTTTTTCTCCTTTCTTCATCCGTAAAGAAAAGGAGATATGGCGTGCGTCCGTTCCGGTTATAACAACCGTACTATTCGAAATTGCATCGGAAGAGACAAAAAACTTGTGCATATAGCCGAAATATCCTAAAAAAAGATAAATTGTTACGCTTTTTTCGAAAAAGCGCGCCATTTTCTCAAATGTTCTTATATATCATACATTATTTTTGCTGATTTGTCAATATTTTTTTATTAAATTTTGTAAAAAACAATGAATCGGTTATCAGTATTACACAAAATACAAAGTTGTTTTTTATAAGCATTAGCTCAAAGCCAAAGGGAACAGAAATCAGGAAATCAATCTTTTCAACCATCCTTTATTCTCGGTTTTTCGGTAGAAACCTCTACCGGTAAAGATGTCTTTTGTTATACCGCAGATTCCGATATTTCTGTATTTCCCCTTTATAAGCATATACTGCCTAAAAATTCCCTCAAGTGCCATTCCGCATTTACGCATCACATGGAGACTCCGCTCATTTCCTTCGATAAAATGTGCTTCTACACGATTCATGCCCAACTCCGAAAAAGCGAATTCCGTTACAGCCATAACCGCCTCCGAAGCATATCCGTTTCCCCAATATGCCGGATTCAGAACATATCCGATTTCCGTTCTCCTATTATCAACGTCAAAGCTCGTATATCCGCAGGTACCAATCATCTTTCCGGTCTCGGTGATAACCACAGCCCAATCAAAAAACTCTCCGCGCTTATAGCTGGTCTGAACCGCTTCAAGATACCGGTAAGTTTGATCCTGATTCAGATGCGGACTCCAGAGAAGATATTCTGTCACCGTCTGCTGGCTTGCATATTCATACATATCCCTGTAATCGGAGGGCAATAATTTTCTTAATGTCAGCCGTTCGGTTTGAATCGTCGGTATTCTTGAAAAAATCCTGCAAAGACGGCTCTTTGAAATTTCCATTCGCTTTTTCTCCCATACCCGGTAAACGGATTCTATTATCCTATATTTTACAGTTTTTCGCATCAAAAGTCAATAGAAAAGCACCTCATTACGGTGAAAAAACGCAAAAGCGCTTCGTTATCAACCGGCATCACTTGTAACAATCGGAGCATCTCTGCATAACTTAGTAAATGGAAAGAATTTTTCCTCAAAGAAACATTCATAACGAAAGAAAGGAATATAAAAATATGACAGGCAGCATGTCGTCAATGAAAAAGGGAGAATACGGAAAAATAAAGGAACTGAACAATTCGGGAGATATACGAAGAAGATTAATGGATATCGGCTTCATCGCCGGATCACCGGTAGTGTGTATAGGAAAAAGCCCTCTCGGGGATCCTACCGCATATCTGATAAAAGGAGCGGTCATAGCGCTTCGAGCGGAGGATTCATCCGAAATAATGATAGAATACGATTCTGAAAGGAACATACAGGCAGTATAATGGGACTCAGCAGAACATCAACAGGCAGAGGGGCGTCGGAATCTGACGCCTCTGCCGTAAAAACCAACGAAAAAGACAGAATAGTGGCTCTTGCCGGAAATCCCAACGTCGGTAAAAGCACCGTTTTTAACAGTCTTACCGGAATGAAGCAGCACACCGGGAATTGGACAGGAAAAACGGTTACCAGCGCCATCGGAAAATGCAAAAGCGAACTGCGCACCTATATATTCGCTGATCTGCCCGGATGCTATTCACTCAGCGCGCGGTCAGCAGAGGAAGAGGTAGCAAGAGATTATATATATTTCGGCAATTCCGACAGAATAGCCGTCGTGTGCGACGCCTCCTGTCTTGAACGCAATTTTTTTCTTGTCATACAAATACTTGAAGTCTGCGAAAATGCGGCTGTCTGTATCAATCTGATAGACGAAGCCGAAAAAAAGGGACTCATAATTGATGAGAAAGCCCTCTCCGAACAAATCGGCGTACCGGTTGCAGCAATGAGCGCAAGAAAAGGAAAAGAGGCGCGCCGTCTGCTTCCGGCGCTTGAAGCGGAAGGCGCGTCAAAAATTGAAGTTAAGTACAAAAACTACATAGAAAACTATATAACCGACGCCTCCGCGCTTCTTTGCGGCAACGGCGTAACAAGAAGGCAGGCAAGAGTATTCGCACTCCGAATACTTGACAGCGACAACGCTTTTGTTTCAAAGCTTGCCGATAAATACAATATCGGTTCAGAGGAATATAAAGCGATCGAGCAGCTCGCCAAACAGCTTAAAGCAACCCACTGCAAAGAAAATTCCGATGCTGTAAATGATGATATCGCAGAAGCCATATCATCCGCCGCCTCCCGTGCAGTAGCGGGAACAGTCCGAAAAAAAGGCGTAAAGAGAAACGAAAGAGACCGAAAGATCGACAAATTACTCATAGGCAGAGTTACCGGTTTTCCGATCATGCTGTTAATGCTTTTAGCCATACTATGGCTGACCGTACAGGGAGCAAACTATCCTTCAGAACTTCTGTCACGGTTATTCGCGGCGATAGAAGCCGGAGCAAATATGCTGCTCGTAAAAATCGGTGCCACCCCTCTCCTGACCGGTCTGATTTGCGAAGGGATCATACGAGTCGTCGGTTGGGTTATATCCGTCATGCTTCCCCCTATGGCAATTTTCTTTCCTCTGTTTACGATACTTGAAGATATGGGATATCTTCCGAGAGTTGCCTTCAATCTTGATCGATGCTTCAAAAAGTGCTCTGCCTGCGGAAAACAGGCGCTCACGATGTGTATGGGCTTCGGATGCAATGCCGCCGGCGTTGTCGGCTGCCGCATAATCGATTCTCCGCGGGAAAGATTAATCGCCATTTTAACAAACAGCTTCATGCCGTGTAACGGGCGTTTTCCGATGCTGATTGCCATTATAACGATGTTTTTCGCCGCATCGTCGGGTATTGTATCGGCGGCTGTGCTTACAGCAATCATCATAATAAGCGTTTTGATTACGCTGCTTGTATCAAAGCTCCTCTCTATAACCGTTCTCAAAGGGGTTCCCTCTTCTTTTACCCTTGAGCTTCCTCCCTACCGAACACCTCAATTCGGAAAGGTACTGGTCCGATCAATATTCGACCGCACTCTCTTTGTTCTCGGAAGAGCAGTTGCCGTCGCCGCTCCCACAGGTCTTGTGATATGGCTGCTCGCAAACGTAACCGTCGGCAGCGGAACATTGCTTTCCGCGCTTTCTGGTTTTCTAAATCCCCTCGGACAGTTGATGGGACTTGACGGCGTTATACTACTTGCATTCCTTCTCGGAATGCCAATGAAATTGTTATACCTATTATCATGATGTGCTATATGGCAAACGGGACTCTTGTCGGATACAGTTCGCTTTCTGAATTGAAAAGTCTTCTTGTCGATAATGGATGGACGCTTGTAACAGCAATTAATATGATAATTTTCACGGTATTCCATTGGCCGTGCTCCACTACTATCCTGACGATAAAAAAAGAAAGCGGAAGTTGGGCTCATACCGCTGCGGCAATAGCCATTCCCACCATAATCGGCATTACGCTTTGTATTCTCATAAATATGATTTCCCGGATATTCTGAGCGGAATATTGACGGATAAAGCGTTGCCTCATTCCCCGCTTTTATTCTCTCACTTCATTTCGGCACTTTCCTGTCTCAAAAAATTCAATGATATTTCTCGCCGTTGTCTCTGCAATACTCCTCAGCGCTTCATCGGTCAGAAACGCCTGATGAGAAGTCACAATCACATTAGGCATTGAAATCAGTGAAGTAAGGAGTTCGTCTCTGATCAGCTTATCAGACAGATCCTCATAGAAAAACTCCGTTTCCTCCTCATATACATCAAGGCAGGCTCCTCCGAGTCTGCCGCTTTTTATTCCTTCCAAGAGCGCCGCACTATCAATCAGTCCGCCGCGGGAAGTATTAATAATAATGGCGCCCGGCTTCATCTCAGAGATTGTTTTTTCATTTATCATATGACGCGACTGTTCCGTCAAAGGGCAATGAAGGGATATAATATCGCTTTGAGAAAGCAGTTCACC
>USPP01000187.1 GCA_900556615.1 uncultured Eubacteriales bacterium | reverse complement strand
GAGCCGTTGAGGACGGCTAAAATCATAATGTAAGAAAGGCTACCAAGCAAAAGAATCAGGCTCGCCATGATTTTTGCTCCACTGCGGCGGAGCTGCTGTTGTTTTTTCATTCCGCCACCTCCTGCGTATAGCCCATTTCTAATTCCTTTTGGGCGGTAAAGAGCTTTGCGTAACCGCCGTCGAGCTTCATCAGTTTCTCGTGATTTCCTTGCTCCATCAGAACGCCGGATTCTATATAATAAATGTTATCAGACGGTACCACGTTGGCAAGACGATGGGAAATAACGATGACACTCTTGATTTTGGAAAGCGCCTTGATGTTCGCCATAATAATGGCTTCGCTTTCGATGTCGATGTTGCTGGTAGCTTCGTCAAATACATAAATAGATTTCTCTGCCACAAGGGCAACGGCGAGAGCCAATCTTTGTTTCTGACCGCCGGAAATATTGGCGGCATCTTCGGAAATCACTTTGTCCAGACCGCCATTTTCCCGAATGAATTCCGCAAGGTTGACTTTTTGAAGTGCCGACAACATTTCTTCATCAGTCACAGACACTTTGGCAAGGCGAAAATTCTCCCGAACGGTGGTGCTGAAAATGTAAGTGTTGTAGCTGACCACAGCGAGGCGTGAATAATAACTCTCACGGGTAAGGCTTTCAAGGGGTTTGCCGCCGACGGTAACACTTCCTCTTTGTGGACGGTACGCTCCTAAGAGCATATTGACTACCGTGGATTTGCCACAGCCAGATTCGCCCACGATGGAGGTCATGCCGGTTTCGGGGAAGCGCATGGAGATGTTTTTCAGCACATCCCGCTTGCCGTCATAGGAGAAGGTGATATTATCAAGCTTGATTTCGTTGCCGGTTGCTTTTTCCGTTCCCCAGATAGGATCGGACGTTTCCAGCAAGTTCAAAATCTTTTTTCCCGCACTGGCTCCATTCATCGCCACATGGAAGGCAGAACCGAAAGCTCGCAGAGGCAGGAAAAAGTCAACTGCCACCAAAATGAGGAACAATGCCGCCACGGGAGCGAGTTCCCACTTAATGACCGATAGAATTGCCATAGCAATACCAAGTCCTGCGCCGCCGTATGCCACCAAATCCATGATAGTGGTGCTTGCTAACTGCATTACAAGGACTTTCATGGTGATTTTACGGAATTCCTCGGCGCTGGCGTTCATCTTTTGGTGCTGTGCTTCGTCTGCCTTAAGGATTTTCAATTCCTTGAGTCCCTGCACGCTGTCAAGGAAGGCATCACCCATAGAGGTGTACTTCCCCCAATACTTTGCAAAGATCTTCTTGGCGTACTTGGAAACTGCCACGATGGATACGGGGATCAGCGGCACACAGCAAAGCAAAATTACCGCCACGCGCCATTCAATCCACACAGTGATAAAAAACAGAATGAAGGGAGCCAGCATTGCGTAGAAAAATTGGGGAATATAGGAGGAATAATAGAGGTCGAGTTGCTCCACGCCTTCCATGGATACCTGAGTAAGCCCTGCCATGCTCATGCCGTCAGTGGAACGGACGCCCAGCTTTACGATCTTGCTATACATTTGCTCACGTAGATTTTTCTTTGCTTTTCTGCCAAGAGTATCCTTTACATTTCCCACAAGGCGGGAGCAAATATAGCGGATTATTATTCCCATAGTTGCACCGATGGCAGGCCAGAGGAAGATCACCACACCGCCGCTGTATTCATCATAACGGATTGCATGGTTGATTGCCCAACAAATACAAGCGGTGATGCCCACATTAGCAAACAGCCCTACTACCATCAGGGCAACGGCAATGAATATGTACTTTTTATTTCCACCCAGCAGGTGGAGAAGGTTTTTATCTATCATTTATTCTGCTTCCTTCAGAGCTTTTACCATATCAATTTTCTTTTCTTATGCGACAGCATAAATCCGACAAACAGGGATATATCGAATGTCAAGGCGATGCTGACGATATATGTCACGGGACCGAGTGAAAGACTCAATTCGTATTCGCTGACAAGGGCTTTTGTGAGGATATATATAACACCCACATCTCCAGGTAAATCCAATGTCGCACCGATAAAGGTGAGCCATATATTCTGTGTTATCAGTAGTTTACTGATCTGTTTATCACGGAAACTAAGAACCATCAGTGTGCCGGTCTGCATCTTTTTACTGGAGGAAATACGGTACATCGTTGTTACCATCGTCAGTACGGCAATGGGAAGAAACGGTACCGGCAAAATCGACCTCATTGTTTTGCCTTCCTCCGCCTCACTCATTACGCTCATTTCAGAATCAAGTGCACCGGTCGTCCCATCACAAAGCAGGATTTTCGGGTTCTTTGCAAGTGCACGGGCAATCAATACCCTCTGCTGCTCGCCACGCGAAAACTCCGAGGGGAAGTTTTTCAGATGATCCGCAAGTCCCACTTCAGCCAAAATCTGCTTGCCATCCATTGAATTGCCCGCGATTTCTTTGACAAGCGTTACATTCTCATAGACCGTCAGCGCAGGAATAAGGTTATAGAATTGGAACACAAAGCCGATGGTTGACGCATGGCAATCTGCAAGCTTGTTATTATTGAATATGGATATATCTTTGCTGTTCATGGTAATTTTTCCGCTTGTAGAACTGTCAAAACCGCCCAACATATTCAGAAGCGTAGATTTACCTGCCTCGTATGGATCGAGAATGACCACAGATTTCCCCTTATCCCATTCTATATCCACGCTGTCCAATGCATGAAGCTCATGATCGCCGGATGTATATATTCTTGTTACATTCTCAAACCTTACAATCCTCATTGTTTTTTCTCCTATATCGCTTTTATGGAATCCCCACGTTTTTCAACAGCGACAATAATTACGGTATCATCTATCTCTTTCTCCATGAAAACTGTTAAGATTTCTTTTTTCAGGTTTACAATAGCAAGATGTATCGCCCAATTCCTGCACCGATTTCATCACACTGTTTACACAGTTCTAACAGTGCATACTCTCAACCTAATCGTTCTTTTTGCAGACCGCAGTTTTCAGCTTTCTGAGCTTTGTTATGTATGTGCCGCTGTCCGCAGCAGCTTACTATGCTCTTTTTTACAATATACCATATCGCAAGCAGTAAAACGAGTATCAGTATGCCATCGATAATATAATCCTCATTATCATCCTCTCTAAATAGAATTAGCTTTTGCTAACTGTTGAAATTACAAATGGCCGGCGCCATGTTAGCGCCAGCTAACTCGATGCTTTAGTATACACCTATTCTCTTCAAAAGTCAATAACCCTAACGGTTTTGTGCAGAAAAAGTTACAAAATCAGCGGCTCGATGGATGAAAATAAGCCGGTATGTTAAAGAAAATGACGTTATTAAATATATCATTTATCTCTCATTACAGGCTATAGCGATCTGTAAAAAGGCATGAAATGGTTAGTTGCCGTGGTACAAGGAATGATTCCCTTGATCCGTTCAACAAGAGTTTGTATCTGTTCTGCGGAGAGCGCAGAGATCGGATTAAGAGGGATGTTGTGGGAGGGAAACGGATTTTTCCTTCTCTACAAACTTCTATTTGGACATTGAGACAGGAGTGACCGTTTGTGCTCAGCACTTGCGGAAACCTTGCTTTGAAAAATGCAAGATGATTTAAGTATTTTCTTGAATTGTATAGCGAAATGCGTTGATGAGGTTTTGCAACCGGTAGATGAATATTACATATGGAGTTACTGAGGAAAACTGTTTCTTGGGAACAGATTCCCGAATCTCTTACGGCATTGTTGCTTATGCAGATACCGATGAGAATGGAATTGCTACAATCACAGTCTTCGTCCATGACGTTACGGACGACAACAGACTCTTACCAAGCTCGTTTCACTGTGCAACCGCTTGGAAGGAACTCTTCACGAGTGACGGAGGACTTCCTCACAAGCCGACACACATCTAAAAAAGCAAGCATAATATAACTCAGACCACTGATAAAGGGGCTGTCTCAAATTGCATTTTTGAGAAAGAACCGTATATAAAAGTAACAAAAAAATCAAGGGCATCCTTTAAATACCCTTGATTTTTTTGTTAGGATTGCACATGGCGTTCACAATTTGTTAATGCTATGAGACAGCCCCTTTTTCAGTGGTCTGGGATGGCGTAAGCCATCCCTTTACTGTTCAAATATTCTTTTGACGTTTCTTTTTGTTCTTCGTTGTCTCAAAACTCACGTTCAAGAGAAATTGTACCACATCGTCCGGTGCATCGGGAAGAAGGACCGAGATCCAATGGAGTTTGTTCATGTGATAGGCAGGATATATACCGTCAGTCGCGCCAAAGGAACCAAACATCTCGGTTGGCAGCTTCAAATTTACAATGTCGATCATCTCGTCGCTGTCAAATACAAACTTGTGCCGTGATACCTTCATCACGATAGCGTACCATTTGCGGTTATCTCCGTGCCTGAGCACTGCCGTTTCAAAATCTCCGTTAAACGGGTAGTCTGGCGATGTACCATATGTATTGAGGCAGTATTCAAGAAATTTTTGTTTTGTCATCGCCGAATCTCCTTGCTTAACTTTAAATTAGACAATTGTAAAACTGCGTTTTACAACCCGGAACCGTGCGGCGGGGATATGC
>USPP01000186.1 GCA_900556615.1 uncultured Eubacteriales bacterium | reverse complement strand
TCTTGATTTGATTTCGAAGGATATGTGCCCAATCTTGCTTTCGACCGGAACCGACGATCCCGCAGTATTTCCCGAAAACACCTATTTGTTCCGGGATAAGGCAAAAGATGTTGGTGCAGATGTAACGGTCATCATATCGGAGAATGCCGGTCATAGCTATGAACCGATGAACGGAGCGACTTCAGTATCCGTATCCTTTACTGAGCTTCAGAATAAAGTCGCTGAGTTTATTCTTGAACTGATAAAATAAAAAATAGAGATTCCGGAATTGTTGTATGCGCATTTCGGATTGATTTGTTTGCGTTGTCAGTTGCAGCTTTCTTTGGCGGAGCTTCTGTCGGTAAAGCTTGATTGGGAACAGCAAGAAATTTCTTTCCCGAATGTGTATACAGAGTATTTGGAAATCTCTGAAAATATTAATCTATCTGGAGGAAAAAGCAATGAAAAAAATTTCGGCATTGATCACAGCAATCGTTCTATGTGTTTCCGTCGGGCTGGTTATGACTTTTGCGGCGGAGTCGACATCCGGTTACTGCGCTGTAGGAGAAGTAGATGGATCCCGCGCGGCAATCCTTCTCGGTGATGGGACGGTGAAGACGGTAAATTTCACAGGAACGGCGCCTGCAGCGGGAACGGTTAACAGATTTACAGAGACCGATGGGACTTATACTTTTACAGGCATTACGTGGCCCGGATATACCGGATGGCGAATTTTTGACAACAACGACGATAACGGAGATTTCTTCTTTGACGGCGGAGGAAATTATGGATATCTTTGGGAAAATGCTGTGGGATTTGTTAAGTTTTCTGATACAAGTTGGAGAGTTTACACCGGTAAGCATATGATACAAATTGCTGACGGGGTTGGAGATCAAGCGGGAACCGCATGGCCGTCTAATCTTGAAGCGAATTGGAATAATGACCTTCAAAAGATGGATGTTGTGTTTGCTGACTGTACCAAAACGTATGAAAGCGGACCGGAACCCTCTAAGCTGTTTGATTCCACTGGCGCAGGGTTTACATCTGGAGATAAAACGGTAGTTCTTGAAGCTAACTCAACTACTGACAAAAAACCTGAGGTGATAACCAAAAAGCTTTGCGCGGTAGGAGAGGTTAATGCTGAAAAAGGTCTCGCTGCGGTTATGCTTGAGGACGGAAAGGTGAGAACGGTAAAATATACCGGTACAGCTCCGACAAGCGGAAAGGTTCACACCTATTCGATAAAAGATGGAGTTTTCACCTTCGCTGAGTATGAATATTACGCTGACGGTGTGGAGTGGAGAATATATGATGGTCTTGCTGACGGATCAGCTGACAAACCGGACTTTTTTGTTGCCTATGATGCAGCCGGCAATGAGACGCGTTTGTATTGTACGGAAAACTGTTTGACATTTATAAAATTCAGTGATACAAACTGGGCTTTCTTCAATAAAGGTAATGTAATTAATATTAAGAATAGGCTGGATCCTAACTTTGATTACACCTATTGGCCAAGCAATCTTATGTTTACATGGAATACTGAGGAAGTAGTTAGCCTCAAATCGCAGATAGATTCCGTATTCTGCGACGCAACAGAAAATAAGGACGCTACCCAATATTATACTGCTGATCAAAGTGCAATGGCTCAGGGAGATAAAAACCTTGTTATTGACGAGGATAACATCTATTCTCCCAACACCTCTGACGCCGCTGTTCCCGCAGCCATAGTCGTGATTTCACTGTGTGCGGCAACGGTTGTTCTTGTAGGCAGAAAAAGAAAAGTATAAATTGTAAAAAATATATAAAGGACTTTTGCGTTAATGCAAAAGTCCTTTATATCAGGGGGCAGAGAAAAACAAGATGAGGTTTTGGTCCAACCCCAAAAATTTTGAGAAGAGAAAAACTGCGTTTTTTCAGGGGTAATTAAAATTTAGCTTTAAGGCAATACCGCTGGGTGCACGGCTAATGTCTTTGCTATGTAATATACAAAGTTTTCTAAGGACAAACATCTATTTATCGTCATCGTTCAAAAACATAAAGTAATTTTTCTCTGCTGTAATTAGCACAAATTTTTTAAATGAAGCAGTTCTGCTGTTATACCGGATTTCTATCGGCATTAAAAAACGGGCTGTCGCGAATCTACCTTTTTGTCTGACTCGGTCGGTTTTGTTTTGCTTTTTATATTTTATCGGCAAAATCTATCCGCGGCTTTCTCATGTGAATGAGACAGCCCCCGGATACAGGGCTAAAGAGAAAGCAATTTGCAGGGCTCTGTCCCACTCCCGTCTCTTTCTTAAGGAAATTCCGCAAAATGATTGTTGCTCAGATGCGCCACCAGATTTTTCTTCAAACAATACAAATTGAAGAGGCAAGAGTGGCTCCTCTGCTGACGAAATTTGTAAAGTGTGACGGAATAGATGCAAGTAATTACATTACAATATTTTAATCTGTTAATACAGTAAAATTGTTCAGACGGTTGTTTTCTGATTGGTTTGTCATCGTTAAGCTGTAATATTTTTACTATATGCAAAGCTATATGGTTCAAGTTAAAAATTCGATATTTTTTTACAGTTCCCAAGAATTAAGGAATTTGTGATTTCAGCGGATGGATATAGCATACTTTTTCCATTCCTTATTTTCTGTCAGGATACCTGAAACAATAACGTATCTTTTTACTTTCTTTCGAATTTATTTCGGTTTTGCCTCGGAAAACAACCGTTTTTCTCTATTTTGCGTAACACGTCGGCAGATATATGCCGGTGAGGAGCAGTTCGCAGCGGTGTTAAAAAAGTTAAACTTTTTTAACACCGCCTTTGATCTTATATTTCAGCATTAAATTCCGATCAAATGTGGGGATAATCAGAGGCAAACTTTATTTCAAGTTCTTTCGAAATTTCAGAAGATCACTTATCTTTATCTGCTGCTGCGGAAACTGAAGCGCTTTCTTCGTAATCAAGCATCGTCATAGGATCGATGGCTTTTCCGTCCAGTTCAAGTTCGAAATGCAGGTGCGGTTCATCGGAAATCTCAATTATGGCGCTGTCGCTTATCGTGCCGATCGGTTGTCCCGCATAGACTGTTGCGCCTTCGGTTATTCCTTCGGCAAACTCATCGGAGAGGTTTTTGTAATAGGAAATCAAACCGTCTCCATGATCAATGATAACGGTATATCCCATAAAGGGATCATAACCGGCGGCTTTGATGGTTCCGTATGCGCAGGAAAGGACTTCGGCTCCGGTATCACATTCGATGTCGATTCCCTGATGTACTCTGTAATCGTTCATGGTCAGTGAAAATACAGCGTTTGTCAGGTCATGGCGTTTATAAATAACGCCTTCGACAGGCATCATGACCTTAAGCTTTGACCAATCCTTTGAAGGGGGAACATCGGTGGGCTTGAGATCGTCGGTAACGTCTCCGGCAGGTTCCTCAGTATCCGCTCCTGCCGGCTCATTATCGGTGACAGCCGTTTCTCCGGGTTTTTCCTTGTCTCCGGTTGTCACAGCATCTGTAACCGGATTGTTTTTTTCCGATCGTTTTGAACTGCCGAAGAAAGTGTACATTGTGACGATGAGCACTGTAACGGCCATAAGTGTGAGGGCGATATAAATTATGCGCCCTACAAGCGTTCTTTTCTGACTGTAATTCATGTGGAAATCATCCTTTCAGGCTTGAAGTTTTTTAGGGAATCACTGAATAAATCGTTGTCAACGCATCTTTCCGGCTGATTTTATTGTCCGGCATCGTGAAAAAGCCTTGAAATATTAAGACAATGCCGCCGTGTTCTGACGGTACAGTGGCGCAGTCGTATTTTTCTTAGACGATACAAATTGAGGAGGCAAGAGCGACTCCTCTGCCGACAAAATTGGTGAAGTATGACGGAAAATGGACAAGCAGATATGCCGTCAAGGCGTAGGCCATGAACCTGCCGGTGTTGCTTTAACCATATTCTTTCGTTTTTTGCCTTGTCGTTCAATAAATCATCTCGGAAATTTGCATAGCCGTTTTGTTCAGCGATTTCTTAGTTGTCATCATTATTTTTACCCTGCCTGTGATTTTTATTCATCAAATGTACTGTTTTGTAAGAATTTCTGAGAAGTGAAAGAAGATGTTTTACAAATATAAAACAAATAACGCGAGATCTTTGAAAAAGACCTCGCGCAGTATGTCGGTGTTTTCTATAATAGTTTGTGGCTTTATCTCTATGAAAATCGGGTTTATATCACATAAATATTTAAAGCAATACCGCTGGGTGTATGGCTAATGCCTTTGCTGCGCAGATGCTTGCATCTATTCCGTCATACTTCACCAATTTCGTCGGCAGAGGAGCCACTCTTGTCTCCTCAATTGGTATCGCCTGACGAAAAATCTGGCGGTTCATCTGCACAGCAATCATTGTGCGATATGCCTTTATTTCTATTATTTTA
Source organism: uncultured Eubacteriales bacterium (assembly GCA_900556615.1). GTDB lineage: Bacteria > Bacillota > Clostridia > Oscillospirales > CAG-272 > Colimorpha_A. The sequence continues at coordinate 216 of USPP01000186.1, read as the reverse complement.
TTTCTCCTGCCCATTTAAAAGCAAATTTTGCTATAATAACGGCGATGATTTCGTTGATTATGGCAGCGGCGACGATGGTTCCCGATATGATTGACGCAAGCGAGGGATCAATAGGTGTCAAGGTTGCAGAGGCGATTCCGGTAAAGACGAATGATACTCCCGAATGCGGCAAAAGCGTTAAGCCCAAATACTTTGTAACGGCAGGAGCCGCTTTTG
>USPP01000185.1 GCA_900556615.1 uncultured Eubacteriales bacterium | reverse complement strand
TATAAATGGCGGGTTATTATTATCGCCTTTTTCGTCGGCGTTATCATATTCTGTGCTGTTCAGTCCGGCGACAGAGAGCAGTATGATGTTTGCATTCTTTATACCGGGCCTCATATGTTTGAGGTCGGGGAAAAAGATACGTTATCCTCTTCTTTTACTCAGATCATGTCGGAGGATTATGACGGAAACGGAAACAAGAATGTTCAGATCGTGGATATGACAGCATTTACCGACGATCAAATTCGTGAGGCAATCGGAACCTCCGATGATCCGGTTCTTTCCGTCAGATATGCTCCCTATACGGTTGATAATGTTAAAAGCAGCTTTTCAAAACAGGTGTTTTCGGGAGATACGGTAATTTGTCTTTTGGACGAATATTGGTATAATATTCTGCGTGACGCCGATGGATTGGTAAAGCTTGAGGAAGTTCTCGGATACCGTCCGGATAATTTGAAAGACGACTATTCGGCGGATTTTAAGAGTCTTGATTTCTCAGTTTTTTTCGAAAGCGCTTCAAAACTCCCGGACGGGACGATTATTTGTTTCAGGAAAATGTCCACCGCCTCGGCTTTTACAGGCAGAAAGGCGGCGGAGAAAAATTATGAAAACAGTAAAAAAATGCTAAAAGAAATTTTTTCTTTTGAAAATCCGCAATAGAGGCTTATGGCTCAAGAAATCCGTAAAATTGTAAAATACCGTTGTAAATACCGGAAGCAAATGCTTCCGGATCCTCTGACATAAGCTGTGCATCTGAGGCATTCGTAATAAAACCAAGCTCAATGAGCACTGCCGGCATGGTTGTTTTTCTTAAAACCCAAAGAGTGGGACGAACGTTCATCCCTCGGTTTTGAAGACCGGTGGCACGATTAAGCCAGAATAAAATGTCCTCTCCCATTGTATATCCCGGTGAAGAGGTGGAATAGGCGAAGCCTTCGCTTCCGCTTGCGCTTTCAATTGTTGAGGCGTTTGCATGAATGCTTATAAAAAAGTCGGCCCCCCATGCGTTTGCTGCATCGGTTCTCGCTTTCAGACTTGAGGCAACGCTTGTTCCGAGAATTTCGTCGGGAGAATTTCTCGACAACCTTACTTCAAAATTGGGATTGGCAGCGAGCAGTTCTGCGGTCAGACGTCCTACCTCATATGTAATATCCTGCTCGTATAATCCGTTGCCCTCTGCTCCCGCATTAGGGTTTTGAGGATTATGTCCTTGATCAATAAATATTTTTATCGCCATGATATTTCCTCCGTTAAGATAATCTTGTTTTATTATATGCGAAAACAGAAGAAATGTTAGGAATCCAAAAGGCTTATATTGATGGAATTTAATGAAATAAGACGGTTGCTCAGCTGTGCGAGGCGCGCCGTAGATGATTATACTATGATAGAAAACGGCGATCGGATTGCCGTGGGACTTTCAGGAGGAAAGGACAGCATCGCCCTTTTGTGCGTTCTTCTTGATTTGAAAAGATTCTATTCGAAAGATTTTGAAGTTTGCGCCGTTACGGTTTCCATGGGGTTTGAGAAAATGGATTTTTCTCCCCTATCGGTATTCTGCGCCGAGTGCGGTGTTGAATATCAGGTTATCAATACCGAGCTTGCTCATGTGATTTTTGATATAAGAAAGGAGAGCAATCCCTGTTCTCTCTGTGCCAAAATGAGGCGCGGTATTCTTCACGATGCGGCAAAGGGGATGAAGTGCAATAAAATTGCGCTCGGTCATCACTATGATGATGTGATAGATACCTTTATGCTCAACCTTTTTCATGAGGGACGTCTCGGCGCTTTTCTGCCGGTTACTTATCTGAGCCGCAAGGATATCACGATGATACGTCCGCTTTTTTATGTTCCGGAAAAGGATATTCGGTATTTTATGTCAAAAAATTCTTTGCCCTTGGTAAAAAATCCTTGTCCGGAGGACGGCCATACCGAGCGGGAAAAAATGAAGCAGTTGATAAACGGTCTTGACCGTGATTATAAAGGGCTTAAGCACAGGATATTTAACGCTATGCAGAACGGCGGAATATTTGAGATGACAGACGATAGATAGAGAAAAGGAATAATCGATTTCAAGGCTTTGAAATTTTTACCGGTAAAACTTTATAAATCAAAAACACACACTGGAATACTGTTAAACGCTTTCAGTGTGTGTTTTCTTGACTTCAATAATTTTCTTTAGAATCCTCAGAAGATATTATATAAAGCATAGTAAAAGTATGGATATTCTGAAAAATCGGTAAAAATTCGGTTATCTCAGCTTTTTCGCAATCTCAAGAACCAGCTTATCGATAAATTCATCAGCCGGTACCGCGCCCATGTCGCCGTCTTTGCGTGATCTTACCGAGACTGTTCCGTCAGCCATTTCTTTATCTCCGATAATCAGCATATACGGGATTTTTTGAAGCTGTGCCTGACGAATCTTATAACCAATCTTTTCATATCTGTCGTCGGTTTCTACCCGGATGCCGAAAGCTTCCATTTTATCTGAGATTTTCTTTGCATAATCAAGCTGTTCGTTTCCGATGGGAAGCAGCTTTACCTGCGTCGGAGAGAGCCATGTCGGGAGTGCGCCGGCATATTTTTCTATCAGGTAGGCGAGGGTACGCTCATAACAGCCGAGCGAAGTGCGGTGAATAATATAAGGACGCTTTTTCTGACCGTCGGTATCGGTGTATTCCATATTGAATTGTTCCGCGAGGAGCTGATCTACCTGAATGGTAACAATCGTATCTTCTTTCCCGAATACATTCTTATATTGGATATCAAGCTTCGGTCCGTAGAATGCCGCTTCATCTATGCCGATGGTGTATTTTACGCCGAGATCGTCCAGAATCTTGCCCATAATGCTCTGCGCTTCATCCCATTGTTCCGGAGTGCCGATATACTTTTCTTTATTGTTGGGATCCCACTGAGAGAAGCGGAAGCTGCAGTCCTCAAGCATACCGACAGTGTCGAGCATATATTTGGCAAGCTCAAGACAGCCGCGAAATTCATCTTCAAGCTGTTCGGGGCGGAGAATAAGATGTCCTTCTGAAATTGTAAACTGGCGAACACGGATAAGGCCGTGCATTTCTCCGCTGTCTTCGTTTCTGAAAAGGGTGGACGTTTCTCCGAGACGCATCGGAAGATCACGGTAGGAACGGGCTTTATTAAGAAAAACCTGATATTGGAAAGGACAGGTCATCGGGCGAAGAGCAAAGCACTCTTTGGTTTCATCCTTAGGATCACCGAGAACGAACATACCGTCAAGGTAATGATCCCAATGTCCCGAAATTTTATAAAGATCGGATTTTGCCATAAGCGGCGTTTTGGTAAGAAGATATCCGCGCTTTTGCTCTTCATCTTCAACCCATCGCTGAAGAAGCTGAATAACGCGTGCACCCTTGGGGAGCAGTACGGGAAGTCCCTGACCGATCACATCAACGGTAGTGAAATACTCAAGTTCCCGTCCAAGCTTGTTATGGTCGCGTTTTCTTGCCTCTTCCTGGGCGGTGAGGAATTGGCTGAGCTCGTCTTTTGTCGGGAAAGCGGTGCCGTAGATACGCTGCAGCATTTTGTTTTTGGAATTACCTTCCCAATAAGCGCCGGTGCATTGCGTCAGCTTAAAGGCTTTTACTGCGCCGGTTGTATGAAGATGAGGACCTGCGCAAAGATCGACAAACTCTCCCTGGCGATAGAAAGAGATGTCTTCTCCTTCGGGAATTCTGTCGATAAGAAGCACCTTATAGGGTTCGTCTTTCTCTTCCATCAGCTTTTTAGCCTCATCTCGCGGAAGAAGAAATCTTTCAATAACAAGGTTTTCCTTTACGATTTTTTTCATTTCCGCTTCTATTTTTGAGAGAATATCGGGCGAAAAGGAAATATCGGAATCAATGTCATAGTAAAAGCCGTTTTCAACCGACGGACCTATTGTCAGTTTTGCTTCGGGATACAGGCGTTTTACTGCCTGAGCGAGAATATGGGAAGCGGTGTGCCAAAATACTTTTTTTCCTTCTTTATCGGAAAAGGTTAAGGGAGTTACTTTTGAGGCGTCATCTATTTTCTCGGAAAGCTCAACGGTGCTGCCGTTGACCTCAGCCGCGAGGACTTCTTTACTCATAAGATTTGCTTCCTTCAGAATTTCGTAAGCTGTTTTCATAGCATAACCTCCGTTTTGTTGTAGAAAATGAAAACCCCGAACAGAATTTTCTGTTCGGGGTGCAATGGGACTTGCACGGTTCCACCCAAGCTTTTTACTCAATCATGGATATTGAATTTGCGGAACGGTGGTACTCCTTGCTGTACGAAAGGCTTTGCTTTCAGCGTTTGCAAAGCTCTCTGTGCGATCGTGCTCAGCGGAACATGTCCGTTACGATACAAAAGTATAAGATTACTATATCACTTCCGGAGAGATTTGTCAAGAGAGAAAATGAATTTTGTTTGATTCTTTGGGCGACAGTTTATTTACTTCCTGTTTTTTTCGTATATTCTGCTGATAAGTCAGTTTCGGGAAAACGTTGATTTCCGCTTTAAGAAGCATATGTTCGGGCGCTTTTGTAAATTCTTTTTTGAACAGAAGATTTTAATGGCAATCAGATTGACAACAGAGTCTGTTGATGCTATAATTTATTTAAGGCAACACCGCACAATGCACAGCTAACGCCTTTGTTGCGCATTTGCTTGCA
>USPP01000184.1 GCA_900556615.1 uncultured Eubacteriales bacterium | reverse complement strand
TATGGATCAAATCATGACCTTATTTGATAATCATTTAGCCAATCATAAAAAAAAGGAAGACGATAAATTATTAACTAAAACAATGATCAATAATTATTCCAAAGCGAAAGTCATTACACCTGTTAAAGGAAAAAAATACACCAAGGAAGAAGAGAGGCTTCGGGAAGAAGACCGGCGTCTTTTTTACGTTGCCGTCACAAGAGCAAAAAAGAGACTCGAACTTATTACATACCGATTTGAATTCGGAGAAAAGTGCGAGGGGTGGGATTTCGTGAACACCTTTACCGGAGTACCCCCAAAAACAGCGGCAGTCGCACCTACCCGAACGGTAAAAAAATCCGTTTCTGTTGAAAAGCTGATCAAAGCTTACTCCGTCGGAGAGAATGTGATGCATAAGGTTTTCGGAGAGGGAGTTATCATAGGGAGACGCGGAAGCTTCGCGGAAATACGTTTTTATAAAGATAAGTATCCCAGAAGAGTCGATCTTACGGTATGCCTTGAGAACGGATTGATCTGCCGTGTTTGATAATTTGCTTAACAAAAAAAGACAGTTCGCTGAACTATGATACAGCGCCCGAACGGAATGCCGCGGCATTCTGTGACAGTCCGCTGCGTGATTATCTCTTTGGTGAAATGCGTACTCCGCCGTAAGATACAGGGAACCACTGACCGGATTGCGTCGTTATGAGTAAGAATAAATAAGAAGGATGCCGACAGAATACTTTTTCAGGATTCCAACGTCGGTAATAGAATAAATATGGAAAAACCGATTATACTTTGCTATGGAATAGCGGCATATGAGACTGACAGATTGGAAAAGCTCGGTCGGAAATTCGGTTCGGGAATAAGAAGGGCGGCTTTGAATGAGTATTCGCTCCCGATAGCGGCTTTGGCTGCCGGACTACCGATACAAAGAGCTTATGACGGCAAACCTCTTCCCGAAGCAATGCTTGTTTTTGTAAATTTTCCTGAGGGAATGCTTGATGTTTTCCTTTCGGAAATGAAAAAATACCGAATCGCCCACGGTTCACTGAAGGCAATTCTGACTCCGCATAATGCGGTTTGGACTCCCGAACAGCTATATCAGGAGTTGTGCCGGGAACGCGCGGCACTTTCCCGAAAAAAATAATGAATGAACGAAAGGTTTGCATATGATCGTCAACGAAGAAAAAAAAGAACACCAGCATAAAAAAGTAAAAAAAGCTGCGCCGGCAATTATCAGGATTTTTCAGGGAATGCTTATCGGAGTTGGAGGAATTCTTCCGGGGATAAGCGGAGGAGTCATGTGCGCGATATTCGGTCTTTATCAGCCGGTGATGGAATTTCTTGCCCATCCGATAAAAAATTTTAAAACGCATATGAAGCTGCTGCTTCCCGCGGGTATAGGCTTGGTTATTGGCTTTCTCGGTCTTGCAAAGCTTGTTTTGATGCTTTTTCAGAGCAATGAAATCATTGCTACCTGCGTTTTTGTGGGATTGATTCTCGGGATGCTGCCGTCGCTTTGGCAGGAAGCGGGGCTTCACGGCAGAAAAACATCCTCCTATGTTACAATGGCGGTTGCATTTGCGCTGATTTTCGGGATTTTTTTAATTCTGGAATTTACCGTTCCGATCAATATTACTCCTAATATATGGTGGTTTTTTTTATCGGGCGTATTTTTCGGACTCGGAATTGTCGTTCCGGGTATGAGTGCCTCTTCTCCGCTTTTATATCTCGGATTGATGGAACCTCTTCTGGATGTGGCAAGCAGCTTTATGGACAATTTGGTTTTGTTCATCAAGGGGAGCGTCGGCTTTACAGAGGCTCTTTCCGCAATGAGATTTGATGCTGCGCTTCCTTTCATTATCGGCGTTGCCGCCGTATTCATAGCGCTTTCAAGGTTGGTTAACTATCTGATCGGGAAATTTTATTCGCAGTTTTATCACGGAATATTCGGAGTAGTTGCAGCAACAACGCTTCCGATCCTTATCTTCAAGCTTGAAGCATCAAGCGGATTGGCTGTTAAACTGCTTTGCCTTGTCGGAGGCTTTTTCGCGGCATGGCTTCTTGATAAATTCAGCCGCAGATATACTGAAAATTAATCAATCGCTGAAAGGATGGACAAGAATGAAGACCTTGCTTCTTATTGACGGAAACAGTATATTGAACCGCGCTTTTTACGGTATTCGTCCGCTTACAACGTCAACCGGACTTTTTACCCATGCCGTATACGGTATGATGAATATTGTACTCAAGCATTTAGAAGAAAGAAAACCCGATTATGCTGCCGTTGCCTTTGATCTAAAGGCTCCAACCTTTCGCCACTTAAAATATGACGGCTACAAGGCGACGAGGAAAGGCATGCCGGAGGAGCTTGCCGTACAGCTTCCCTATGCAAAAAAGTGTATGACCGCGCTGGGTTTACACGAGCTTGAGCTGGAAGGGTACGAAGCGGATGATATTTTAGGCACTTGCGCAGCATGGGGAAACAGCAACGAAGCAATAGAGGTCTTTATTCTTACCGGCGACCGAGATTCCTTCCAGCTAATACGTGACAACGTAACCGTACTGCTCGCCTCTACCGGAGAGACAGTGTGCTTCCGCCGTAAAGAATTCCGGGACAAATATGAGGTAGAACCGGAGCAGTTCGTTGATGTGAAAGCGCTAATGGGAGATTCCTCCGATAATATTCCCGGAGTTCCGGGAATAGGAGAAAAGACAGCGATAAAACTGATATCCTCCTTCGGTTCTCTTGATGAAGTATATGGGAAGCTTGACTCCGGAGAAATAGCTGCCCAAACGGTAAAAAAGCTTGTTGCCGGAAAAGACAGCGCCTATCTGTCAAAATTTCTTGCTCAAATTAAATGCGATGTGCCGCTCGGAATCGATTTGCCGCAGTTATCTTATGCCGGATGCGATAGAAAAGCTCTCAAAACGCTTCTTACCGAGCTTGAGCTTTCCAAGCTTTTAAAGCGTCTCGGACTCGACAAAGAGGATTCAGAGAATACAGAAAGCGCCAACGCGTCAGAAAGCACTGCCGATTCGATTCCTTCCATAACCGTTCTTACGCCGGAAGAACTGCTTCAAAAGAAAATACCGTCCTGTTCGGCGTTTTTTTCCGGAAATGAACTTACTGTGTATGACGGAAATGCTGAGTATTCCATCGCATATACAGAAGTTTCTGAGCTTGCTCCGTTTTTCTCCGAACCCGAACGAACGGTTATTGTTTCCGATTCCAAAAAGCTGTGTCTTGATTTCGGAAAACCGAAATGCCATATTTTTGACGTTTCTCTTGCCGCTTATGTGGATGATCCTTCAGAAAATAATTACGATTTGCACAGACTTTCGCTTAAATATCTCGGTCAGATCGTTTCCGACACTTTTGATTCCGCAAAAGCTCTCTATTCTCTCGCCCCGGTACTGAACGAAAAGCTAAGTCAGAGCGGTCAATCCGGACTCTATTACAATATTGAAGAACCCCTTGCCTATGTACTTGCCGATATGGAAAAATGCGGATTTAAGATTGACAGAGAGGGGCTTTCGGAATATTCGAAAGAACTTGAAAAAATGTGTGCCGAGTATACCGAGGCAATCTATTTTGAAGCAGGTCACGAATTTAATATTAATTCCACGAAACAGCTTGGGGAGGTGCTTTATACAGAGTTGAAGCTGCCTGTGCTGAAAAAGACGAAAACAGGATATTCGACTGATGCAGAAACACTTGAAAAACTCAAGCCCTATCATACGATTATCGACAGGATATTGGAATACCGCCAGGTATCAAAGCTGCGTTCCACCTACTGCGAGGGACTGCTCAAGGTTGCCGATTCTGACGGACGGATACACAGTAGCTTTAATCAAACAGTAACCGCTACCGGAAGATTGTCCTCTTCTGAACCGAACCTTCAGAACATACCGATAAGATCCGAACTGGGACGGAAAATGAGAAAATTTTTTATTCCCAAAAATGAGGATTATGTTCTGGTTGACGCAGATTACTCTCAAATAGAACTGCGGGTACTTGCTGCGATATCGGGAGACATGCATATGATAAGGGCATTTGCGGAAGGAGAAGATATTCACACTATGACCGCGGCTTCTGTGTTCGGAGTATCCCCTGAATCCGTTACGGAAGAACAGAGAAAGCGCGCTAAAGCAGTCAATTTCGGTATTATTTACGGCATTGGCGCTTTTTCCCTTGCAAACGATATCGGGGTCCCCAAATATGAAGCTGAACGTTATATAAAAAACTATCTTTCCAAATATCCGGAGGTCAGCGCATATCTGAATGAAACAAAAGAGAATGCTAAAAAAGATGGGTATGTCACGACAATATTCGGACGGCGCCGTTATATTCCCGAGCTTTCATCTCCGAAAAAACAGCTTCAGGCATTTGGAGAAAGGGTCGCTATGAACAGCCCGATACAGGGGGCAGCGGCGGATATTATAAAGATCGCTATGATTAATGTAGCAAAATCACTTGAGGAAAGCGGAATTAATGCAAAGCTGATTCTTCAGGTACACGATGAACTGATATTGGAAGCACATCATTCCTGCGCCAAGCAAGCGGCAGACATTTTAAAACGAGAAATGGAGTCGGCAGTAGCACTTGCCGTTCCGCTTGCTGTAGATATCGGTATCGGTGACAATTGGTTTGAATGCTGAATAAAAGAAAACGCGCGGGAATGATG
>USPP01000183.1 GCA_900556615.1 uncultured Eubacteriales bacterium | reverse complement strand
AATTGAGGAGACAAGAGCGGCTCCTCGGCCGACGAAATTTGTGAAGTATGACGGAAAAATGCAAGCAAAGGCGACAACCGTGCACCCAGCGGTATTACCTTAATCATTTGAAGAAAAATATCTGTTAAAGGTACCTCTAAAAATTCACCTCCTGAATCCGGCTCGAACTGTTTTCCGTCATTCATCAAAAAATCCTTGACAGATGGATACGCTGTCTGCGTATTTTTTGTTTTAACTGACGAAAAAATCTCTTTGCCGTCTATGAACATTGAATTCTTAGAAATTCCCTTAAATTATATCTATTCCGGAAGATTTTTTGAATATAGAAATCAGCCTTGCCGTATTAACTCGTAATGCGGCAAAAATCAGGTAAGCTTATCGGATTTTTTTATATAATTTATATTAACGTTAATATTTTACAGGGGCTAATTAGGATAAATATTTGCTGCACATAGGATGATTATTTATGGTAATTTGATCATGAAAAGTAGGAAACGGTCAGCAAGTTATATAACTTATTATGCAATTGAATTGAATTTTGGGATTGCATTCAAGCTGATTGTTGATGTAATGCACAAAAATATGTCTTGCGTTTTGGAGATATCTACAAAGTTGAAAAAAAGGGTTGACTTTTGTGATGCTATGAAGTATAATCAAAGCATATCATTAACGTTAATAATAATTGCTCTATGGGAGGAATCATGAAGAATTGGATAAGGCTGTTTATAGTTTTGCTTGTGTTTGGAATTTTTATTTTAAGTGCATGCGGCGGAGCGAAAAAAAGTGAAAAAATCTCCGGAAATTCAGATAGTATATCCGATAGCGAAAACTCCGAGGACGTTAAGGGGGTATTAACTTTGAATCTGGATGATAAAGGTATTCTCAGGGAAGGAAATGACGGGGATTCTTTTGCCGATCTTTCGGTTAGAGCGGGGCCTCCGCTTTTTAAACGGCAGGCACTGTATGTATCAGGATGTTCAACCTTCCGCAGAGATACGCCGGAGCTTCTGACACTTCGATCCCGTACTGCAAGATTTTCACTTCCCATAACCGGAAAGGGTGATGAGGCCTCCGTAATAGAGTATATGAAATCGACAATGTATGATCTTTCGGGTTTCGGTTCCATACTCAGAAAATATACAACGCCACTTTGGCATGTTGCCTATGTAAGCGCCGCAATAACGGAAGAAGCCAAACAGAATGATATCAATCCCGAATTCAGCGAGCCGAATTACGATATTTTTAATGCGGCATGGACAGCGGCGGCGAAGTATATGGCGAATAAAAATATGAGGAGCTTATACGAGATATGGAATGAGCCGGATATGGTTGGTTTCATGACCAATTTTGACTGGGACGGATATATAAGACTATATCTGAATGCCGCAGGAGCGATAAGAGCAGGCGATCCGGAAGCAGTGGTAGGCGGTCCGGCGATGGCAGATATGGGAACGCTCGGATATGATAATTATGTCAGATTTATAAAGACTGTTAATGACGCCGGCGCTGCGCTTGATTTTGTTTCCGCACACTATTATGCCAATTCCAAAACGCATACTTTACCGCAGCTTCTTGATGATTTGCGGGGAGGATTGGGAGAGGGAAACAAATCTGCGTCGATAATTTTTACGGAATTTAATGTTTATACCCCGAAAATGTCGGAATGGTTTATTGATATGTCGGAGCGTACGGATTTTAGGCTTCAGACGACGGCTATCCTTCCCGAGGCGCTTGACGCGATAAAGCTTTTCAATTCTTATACCGATGTCACGCAGATTCAGTGGGCGACACTTTCTACCGATAACGGGGCTTTCGGTATCATTGATCCCAAAGGAAATAAAACTCCTCTTTATCATGTTTTGAATCTGTATGCACATATGCCTGTTGAAAGCGTAAAAAACGTTATAGCAGAGGAAACATCGGTTTCTGCCATGGCTTCTGCCGATGAAACACACGCCGGAATTCTTCTTTGGAATACTGATAATAAAAAGGCTCAAAAACTCTCCTATCAGATAAAGAATATACCCTATGAAACGTATGATGTTTCAGTATATCGGATAGATTCCAAGCACTCCAGCTTTTATGAGACGGGAGGAGGAGATGATTTAGAGCTTCTTACCAGGCTTGAAGGAGCAGCCTCCTCATCGATCGTTTGGGAGGGTGTTATTCCGGTAAACGGAGTGGTCTATCTTTCAATAGAAACGGGAAATGAATCAAAGCTTGAGAGACATTCGAGGATCGGGACTGTTGTCCGTACCGATCATTACTATAAAAACCGTACGGATCATTCCTATGCCGATTTTGACGAGCTTACCTCTACGGCAAGAATCGGAACCGGCGATTCACCGGATTCAAGGGGGCTCACCTATATCACCTATTCTGATATCTCGGATAAGCTGCTTCTTGAGTTGGAGCTTGTCAATTTTGATCATGCCGATATTTCCCGGTGCGGAATGCGAATAGACTATCATACTTCCGAGGGTTATATTTATTCTGTTGCTTATGAAGTCGGTAACAGCAAATCGGGAGGGGAAATACCGTTTGGTACCTATCGCGATGCGGACGCGGTTATAGAGATATCGGCTGATTCCAAGACAGAAATTAATATTAAAGAAAATGCTCCGATCGGATGGGACGGTAAAGTTATTCTCTCCTTTGATATCGAAGGAACAGGGAAATGGACTGAGGCGGTATTTGTACTTACAGAAAATAAATAAGAAAGGGAAAAACTATGAAAAAATTGAAAAGAGCTGCGGCTGCGGTTTTTGCATCAGGTATTCTTCTCGCGGCGGTTGCCTGCGATAAGCCGGAAAATGCCGGAGTAGTGAGCGGCAGTCAGAGTTCCGATGAAACCTCTGCCACCGGTTCTTATGATTCGCTTCCTGACAGGCATTTCAGCGGGGCGGAATATTCTATACTGAATGCTGAGCTTGCAAGTATTGAAGGGGTGCTTGGTATTGATTTTGAGAGCGACGGGGCAGCAGCTTCTCCGATACCTTCATCGATCTACCGAAGAAACCGTGAGGTGGAGGACGCATTTGAAGTGAAGATTTCCCATCTTGCGACACAAACTTTATTTGATACGTTGTCAGCAACAGTAGGGAGCGGCGATCTTGATTTTCACGTTGTATACGGTGACTATAACTCAATGTCGAATTTATCGGCAGGAGAATATTTAATGAATTTGAGGAAGATACCGTATATTGATTTTGAAGCTGACTGGTGGAACTCTTCTGCTCAGCAGAATCTTACTATTGACGGCAGACAGTATCTTGCCATCAACGATGTTCCGTACAGTACGCTGGTTACCTCTCACTGTATGTATTTCAACAAGAATATTGCTGCGGTTAATATCAACACGGTTGGCAATCCTTATGATTACGTTTTTGACGGTACATGGACAATAGATAAGCTGATTCTTACATCAAGAGGAATTGCGGCTGAGAACGGAGATCTGGTATGGGATGAGGAAGATCTTTACGGTGCTGCTTTTTCAATCGGTTCTCTTACAATGCTTGGTGTTGCTTTCGGAGAAAGCGTTTATCCGGTGAAAATTCAGAACGGAGAAATCGTGGAGACCGATGAGGAAAAATGGTCGGATATGGTTACTAAGATTTATACGCTTTGCTACAATAACGATAACAGTACCTATGTCGGCACGCATCTTTCGGAAACGGCGATGACCATGTTTACAAAATCGAAATCGCTTTATTATATAGGCGCTCTTTGTGATGCTCCTATGTATTTCAGAGGGATGGAGGATGATTTCGGAATTTTACCTCTTCCCAAATATGATGAAGCGCAAATCGATTATCATACACCTTTGAGCGGAGCCTCTCTTATGCTCGGCGTTTCCACGCTTCCGGGTGAAGAGGAACTTGAATTTATCGGAATCATCACGGAGGCTATGGCTATTAAAAGTCATGACTTGCTTCGGAGCGCAGTTTATGAAACTGTGTTTGATAATCAGCTTGCAAGAGATGAGGAATCAAAACAGACGATGTCTTTGATTGTTGACAGCCTTTATGCGGATTTTGTGTTTGTGCATGCTGCGGGAGTCGGTGGAGGGTATTACGGAGAAATCCATATGCTTATGGATCAGCGCACAGACTCCTATGCCTCAGCAAGAAAAAGAAACAAAGCAAAAGTGGAAAACTATTACAGCGGAATCCTTGCTATGTATCACGGTATAGGCGAATAAACCGTTATTGCGATTGCCTTAAATAAAGCTGTTTTCAGCTGTGATCCAATAAGTGCCATGAAAATTATGTTATAATATCGGGCAGAAACGGAACTGATGCCAATGCGACAGAGATTACGCAAATAAAAGAAAAGAGGAGAAAAATGATGAAAAAAGTGCTGTGTGCTATAGCGATTGGGATTATGCTGGCGTTAAGTGCGTCGGCGGCTGTACCGTTTGATTTCGGAGATGGGGTTATATATTACGGCTTCGATAATCAAGCAGTCTCCGATGGCGGAAGCATAGGACTTGACGGCGGGCTTGTCGGAGGGAATATTTCCTTTGTCAACGGCTTAAACGGCGGTTGTGCGGTAAAAATGGATTCTGACAGCTATATAAGCATACCGGTTGAAGCAACTTATTCTGCTGAAAGCATGTCGGTTATCGTTTGGTTTAAGACAGATCATATTAACGGAGCTTGGAATCGAATCATTTCAACC
>USPP01000182.1 GCA_900556615.1 uncultured Eubacteriales bacterium | reverse complement strand
CAGGCGATACTGTGATTTTTACTTTGTTCATATGTGATCCTTTCTATCGATGAAGTGAGAGGACTATAGGATGCAATTTATTTAAGATTTAAGGCAATACCGCAGCACCATTTCGGCGTTAGAGTTTTTTCGTCAAACGATTCCAATGAATAGGCAGGAGCGATTCCTCTGCCGACGAAATTTGTGAAGTATGACGGAAAATGGACAAACAGATATGCCTTCAAGGTGCAAGCCGTAAACCCGGTGGTGCTGTCTTAAACAGAGCTGCTTCTTTCCGATGGCATAATGTCTACCCCATATAAAAACATCAATATACTGCTGTTTTTATATGGGAGGTGTGGCTTTGCCTCACCAATCATTCGCAAAGCGAATGATTTAGTAGACATTATCTTATAAGCTACAGACGGAAGAAAGGTTTCGTCTGAGAATCGGCATTTTTTATGCCAGATTGGCGTATCCGAACAGCTCCATCATTTCTTCCATGATGTCTGCCGCTTTTTCTACGCTGTCTCTCATATACGCCATAGATTCGGTTGCATTGAAATCGCCGGCTTTTATTTTATCCATGCGTTCCGTAAGCTTTTCAGCTGCATACTGTCCGGCTTCTCTTGCAATTCTTGTCCACATATTTACACGTACAACGCCGTCGGAGGCAAGTCCTCTTGTCTGTTCGTTAGCAAGGCAGGAGGTTCCGTGAAGAACAAGCATTTTTCTTCCGAGCGCTGCCGTAAGCTCTCTTGCTCTCTCTTTGTCGTATTTGGCTTTTCCGACGGAGGTTGATTGTTGTTCTGTACCGAGATCGGCAACGGCGAAATCAACGCCGGTGGTTTTTACGTATTTTACTGCATTTTCACAGTAGTTGTCAATATGTGTTGATACCGCACCGTCCGAAACATTGAGAGATTCGAGGATTCCTTCCACAAGAACATCTTTTCCGTAATTTTTTACATATTCGGCGGTGAGAGCCATATTTTCCTCAAAAGGATAAAGCTGAGCGTCAAACATAACGCTGGAAAAATAGTCGAGTGCACAGGTGAGCGCCCATCTGTCTCTTACGGGGTTTGCGTGATCCAGATGGGGGAGCACGGCAACATTCTTATAAGGTGAGTACTTACTTCCCGCAACAGCATTTAAGTAACCGAAGTGCGAGAGGATTCCCGCTTTTGAATCCTGGCAGTAGAGAAAACGCTGGCATTGGGGCATATGGTCATAATTAAAGGTAGTTGCAACAACAACAGGAACCTGTTCTATCTGATATTTTTCGGCAATTCTTTGCGCGGCGATGAGAATGGCTTCGGTGTTCCAGTAGCTTGCTGTACAGAAGATTCCTATGCTGGTGCCGCGCTCTGCGGCGTTTTCAAATATCTTAAGCGAAGCGTTTCTTTCCGTGATAATTGACATATTTCATGCTTCCTTTCCGAATTATTGAATATTAATGTAAGTATAACCGAGATATTTGGTCAGTGCCTCGTTCAAAGCATCGACGACATCGGTCTTTGTGATGATAGCATGATGATGGAAGCCGCCGTTTGCAATCTTTTTCAGTTTATTCTGAAGATCTGAGGTTTCCATAACGCCGTATACGCCGAAAAATTCCTTATCAACAGGATCCGAGGTGATAACCGCTTTATCCGAGAAGAAAGCAAGCTCGCCGTTTGTGGCCCTCATGCCGCAGATGGTGATTTCACCGGGCTTAACCTTTCCGACATTGAGTCCCCAACTGCATTTTTCCGCCTTTCCCTTTGAAAGCATTTTATGATCCTGAATTTCTCCGGGAAGCTCCATAAGCTCTGAAGGAAGAGGACCGCAGTGGAAGAGGATGCATTTATTCTCCTCATCTCCATAGTTGTTATTGAGGTCAAGACAGCCGGAGGAAAGTCCTGAGGCAGCGGCGAGCGCACGCATAGCGACGGCATTGGACACGTCTGTTTCGCAGGCGGCGGCAATGCCTTTATGGTTGAGCAGACCGAGAATAGAGCAGGGTGTGATGCCGAGAAGCTCCTGAAGCTCTGACCAGCATCTGATAGCAATGGCGTCAAGCTTAGCGGTTGTAATAACCGATTCAAGCGCAGCGCCGAATTTTGCGAGTACAGCGTCTTTACCGGCGGGGGCACAGCCGAAATCTGCTGCGGCATGAAGCTCTTCCTTCCATTTCTGAACCGAAGCGTCGTCATCGGAAAGCTTGTTATATACAGAAATAATGGCTGTGAGGTCATAGGTTTCAACCTCTACGCCGTGTCTTTCAAGAACGGTTTCATCGTAGCGCACCGATTTAAAGGCGGAGGTACGGGCGCCGATGACTCCCACTCTCATGCCGGAAAGGGCTTTTACAACACGGCAGGTAGCGGCAAACTTCTTGAGTTCCGAAACAAACTCATCGGTATCGGGCGCTACGGTGAAGGGGGTATAGTCGGTATATTTTACTCCCATTTGTGTGAGAACGCTTGTGAGAGCGAATTTTCCGCAGAAGGCGTCGCGGCGATGCTCGAAATCCATTTTCCCGAGCTCGTCCGGATAAGCCTGAATGAGAACGGGGACGTCAATGCCGCGCAGTGCAGCCTTAATTCCGTTTTCATCTCCGAAGTTGGGCAGGCATACTACAAGACCGTCATATTCTCCGCGATGTTCGGCAAGAAATTGGTGATAGAGATTTCCGTCGGCGGTAGATTCGACCGCATTGTATTTGGTTTTTCCCTCTTCAAAGGTGAGGCATTCCACCTCTGCCTTTGCAAATGCCGATTTCATTTCGGCATACGCGGAATCGATGACGCTGCTTGGGAAAAAGCCTCTGTTTGCTACTAAGAGTGCGAGTTTCATTTTTATATCCTCCATATAGTATATAAATTATCGTTAATGTAATGGAACAGTCCTCCTTTATCAGCGAACGACGGTTAAAAACATTATCGTTAATTATATATATGTTATCACTATCTTTTGTCTTTGTCAAGAGATTCTGTATAAATTTATATGTTAAATATTGAATTTTTATTGAAACTGAAAAAGTTCGGAAAAAATAAGCCTTTTTGTTCTGTTTGATTCTGAAAATTATCGGCGGTTTGGATTGATGGCAGCGATGTCTTGAAAAAAATTCAAAATTTTGAAACTTTTTTTGAAAAAAAACGTCTTATATAGTGAAAGCATACTCAAGAGGAGTATTATCATAAAAAAGGAGTGATTCAAATGAAAAAGATTCGGATTAAGCTTGTAAGTTTGATGCTTGCGCTGCTGGCGCTTCTTTCCTGTGTTTCCTGCGCGGTAAAAATAAAAGCGGAGGAGCTTTCCTCGGGATATCGGCGCACTGCCTCTGAGAGTGGGGAGGTGGATGAAAAATTTATCTCTTCAATGGCTGATTTTTCCTTTGAACTGTTTAAAGGTCTGAATACCAAAGACAGTGAGAATGATCTTATGTCTCCGCTTTCGGCAGTGATCTGCCTTGCGATGATTGCAAACGGTGCAGAGGGGGAAACAAAGAAACAAATGGAGGAAGCCTTCGGACTGGATATTGAAACGCTTAACCGGTGTCTTTATGCCTATACCGAAGCCCTTTATTCCTCCGACAAGTGCAAAGTCAGTATTGCCGATTCAATATGGTTTCTCGACGACGGTACGCTTCATATTAAAGAGAATTTTCTTCAGACCAACGCCGATTGGTACGACGCCCAGATCTATGGCGCGCCTTTTGACGACGGCACGGTAAAGGATATCAATCATTGGTGTAAAAAATATACCGACGGCATGATTGATAATATTATTGAAGAGATCCCCGAAAATGTCGTGATGTATTTAATAAACGCTTTAATCTTTGACGCCGAATGGGAAACAAAGTATGAGAAGCGCGATATCGCAAGTGCGGTATTCAGAAATTACGGCGGAACTCGTTCCGATGTGGAAATGATGTACTCTGCCGAAGACAAAAGAAGCTTTATTGCTGGAGAAGGAGTAAAGGGCTTTGTGAAAAGCTATTCCGGCGGGAAATACGGATTTGTCGGCTTGCTTCCCGACGAGGGAACCGATATATATGCGTTTGCAGATTCTCTTAACGGAGAAAAATGGCTGTCTCTCTGGGAGAGCAGAAACGCTTCAAAAGGAGAGATATCAGGGGTTCGCGTAGGAATCCCAGAGTTTTCATACGGCGTGAAAACCAAGCTGAACGATACGCTTAAAGCAATGGGAATGACCGATATGTTTGACGAAGCATGTGCGGATTTTTCGGGAATGTCCGAGACTTTTCTTTCCTGCTCGGCGGTAGAGCAGAAGGTGTTTATTGATGTGAGCAGAAACGGTACCAAAGCTGCGGCAGTCACTTGGGGATCTATCAATAGCGAATCAGCCACTATATTGGAATCCGTGATTCTTGACCGTCCTTTTGTTTATATGATCGTCGATTGTGAAACCGGGCTGCCGCTGTTTATCGGGGTAGTATCAGAGCTTGGCTGAAATAAAAAGGCGCTAAGCCGGTCTTTCCGCTATATAAAAGCTCCTATTGAACAGCATCGCAAAAATGCGCCTGCGGGATGTGAATTTCCGCAGGCGCATTTTATAGCTTTAAGGCAATATCGCTGAGTTTGTGACTGACGTCTTGACGGTGTATCTGCTTATAGATTTTCCGTCATGCTTCACCAATTTCGCCGGCAGAGGAGTCACTCTTGCTTTCTCAATTGGTATCGTCTGACGAAAATAGGACTACA
>USPP01000181.1 GCA_900556615.1 uncultured Eubacteriales bacterium | reverse complement strand
ATGACGGAAAAGATGCAAGCAAATGCGCAATAAAGGCGTTAGCTGTGCACCCGGCAGTATTGCCTTAAAAACCTTGCACTTAGACAAGTCAAAAATGCTCTGAATACCTCATAGCAGCCGCTTTTTTGACTTGTTCAGTAGACATTAAATAAAGATGCGAGCTGTAAATACAACTCGCATCTTTATTTTGCATTCTTTGTAGGAAAACAATTATTCTTTATTTTTCAGTGCTCGCGTCTCGGCCTGAACGGTCTGCGGGGACGTTCGATAGACTCCGTCTCTTCCGCTCCCTCAGGACGCGGAATCGTATCCTTATGAGAGAGGTTCATTCTGCCCTTCTCATCAACACCGAGGAATTTCACGGCGAGCTTATCCCCGACATTGCAAACATCCTCGACCTTTTCCACTCTTGTATGAGCAAGTTTGGAAATATGAACCAATCCTTCTTTTCCGGGGGCAAATTCAACAAATGCACCGATCGGAATCACACGGGTAACCGTTCCCTCATAAACCGCGCCGATTTCCGGTTCAAAAACAATATTTCTGATCGCAGCTTCAGCCGCAAGACCGCCGTCGCGTTTTACCGCGGCAATGAAGATAGAACCATCATCCTCAATGCTGATTTCTGTTCCGGTTTCAGCCTGAATTTTCTGAATCACCTTACCTTTAGGTCCGATAACATCACCAATTTTCTCAGGATCTATCTTAAGACTTATCATCTTGGGCGCATATTCTGATACCTCATCTCTCGGCTTGTCTATTGCCTTGAGGATAACTTCATCAATAATATAATCGCGTCCCTTATGAGTCGTTTCGAGAGCAGCGCGAATGATTTCAGGAGTAAGACCGTCAATTTTCAGATCCATCTGAATGGAGGTAATACCCTTGTGAGTACCTGCCACCTTAAAATCCATATCTCCGTAGAAATCCTCAAGTCCCTGAATATCAATCATGGTAGTCCAGCTTCCATCATCCTCTGTAATAAGACCACAGGAAATACCGGCAACCGGAGCTTTAATCGGCACGCCTGCCGCCATGAGGGCAAGGGTAGAACCGCAGACAGAAGCCTGAGAAGTAGAACCGTTTGAGGAAAGCACCTCGGAAACGCAGCGAATAGCATAAGGGAACTCCTCAACAGAAGGAAGAACCGGCACGAGAGAACGCTCTGCAAGTGCACCGTGACCGATTTCACGTCTTCCGGGAGAACGCACCGGTTTTGCTTCACCGGTTGAGTAACCGGGCATATTATAGTGGTGCATATATCTCTTGGATTCTTCCTCATCGATACCGTCGAGCATCTGCTGATCTCCGAGCGTTCCGAGCGTCGCAACCGTCAGTACCTGCGTCTGTCCTCTTGTAAAAAGCCCTGACCCATGCGCTCTCGGAAGCAAATCAATCTCTGCATCAAGCGGACGGATTTCATCCATTCTTCTGCCATCCACACGCTTCTTATCATTGACAAGCCAGCGACGCACGATTTTTTTCTGAATTTTATATACAAGCTCTTCCATTCTTGTTTCGATATCGGGATATTCCTCGCTAAATTTTTCAACAATCGCATCCTTTATCGGTACCATTCTCTCGTCGCGAACCGTTTTGTCATCGGTATCAAGGGCAAACATGACGTCTTTCTCGCAGAAATCGAACACTTTGTCGAACATATCGTGGTCGAATTCGCAGGAAGGATAGCTGAATTTCGGTTTTCCGATCTCTCTGACAATGTTGTTGATAAAAGCAACCAGCTTTTTTATCTCCTCATGAGCAAGCATAATAGCATTGAACATCTCGTCATCGGAAACTTCCTTTGCTCCTGCCTCAATCATAACGACTTTTTCGGCAGAGCCGGCAACAGTAAGCTCAAGAACACTTTTTTCACGCTGTGCAGCGGTAGGATTTATCACATATTCCCCATCGACGAGTCCGACGAAAACACCGGCAATCGGACCGTTCCACGGAATATCCGAGATAGAAAGCGCAATAGAAGCTCCGATCATTGCCGAAATTTCAGGAGAACAGTCATTATCCACCGACATAACCGTCAGGTTCAGTGCCACATCGTTACGAAGATCCTTCGGGAATAGGGGACGTATCGGACGGTCGATCACACGGGAGGTAAGGATTGCCTTTTCGGAGGGTTTTCCCTCTCTTCTGAAATAGCCTCCGGGAATTTTGCCTACAGAATACTGTCTCTCCTCAAAATCTACCGAAAGGGGCAGAAAATCGATTCCATCGCGAGGCTTTGCGCTTGCGGTAGCCGTTGCAAGAATAGCAGTATCACCGTATCTGACAAGACAGGAGCCGTTTGCGAGTCCGGCAAGCTTTCCCGTTTCGATCTTCAGCGGTCTTCCCGCCATTGTGTATTCAAATACCTTGTAATTTTCAAACATTCTTTTTCCTCCATCAAAAAACATCTTGTCCGATATGTACCCGCGACATAAAGGACCTTCCATACGTTCAGAAATCTGAACCGTACATTCTTCGGCGGGAAATTAGACCTCCGCCGCAAACGTGGGGAAAACGCTCGCAAAAAAGAGCGCCTTCCAAAAATTATATAATCCCCGCAAATACTTACGAAGCTATAAACGCAGTAATGAGGAACCGGACCGCATTAAGGTTCAGTTCCCCACTTTAAGAGCAATTCAAAACTGCCGGTGGGGCTGTTGATGCTCCTGACCCCGCCCGGTATTACTTTCTGATTCCGAGCTTTTCAATGATAGCACGATATCTTTCGATATCCGTTTTCATGAGATAACCCAACAGGTTTCTTCTGTGTCCGACCATTTTAAGAAGTCCGCGGCGGCTGTGATGATCCTTATCATTGGACTTAAGATGTTCGGTCAGATTATTGATTCTATAAGTAAGAATCGCAATCTGCACTTCAGGGGAACCGGTATCGCCCTCATGGGTGGCATATTTTTCGATAATACCCTTTTTGATTTCTGGTGTCATGTTTTTTCACCTCAATAAATTATTATAAGCGTATGCCTCAGCAGCCGGCGGGTGAATCGGCAAAAGCCCTTTCCCCGGAAGCCGGGACAACGCGATACTTAAACAGTATATCACATAATTTCGCATTTGTAAACGGCAATGTTCCTGTTCATATAAATTTAACAATTCACCGCAGTGACGCCAAATACTTATTAAGTGCGGAAGCATTTTTGGAAAGATAGTACTCAAAGCTACGGCTTCCCTCCGCAGCCGAAATAAACGCCATATATGTTCCCTCTCTTAACGCCTTATAGGAGCCTCCGAACATCGACGCATGATCATATATCGGATTCTCGCATATAAAATCTATCATATCAAGGGTATTTACACCGGTTATCAGATTTTTTTCTGCATTTCTGTAAAAATCATATTTTAAATATCCGAACGAAGCGACATTCAGAGCTCTCAGGACATAGCCTATCGTATCGATATTCTCTCCCGACGCAAGCGCGGTAATAATCGGTGCATCGGAAGAAACCGACGTACTGTATGATTTATCCGACGCATTTATTTTCGGAAGCGGAAGTGCCTCCCATTTAAACCCGCAGTTTTCCAGTATGTTCATCGTTCCGAGACTTCCGAAGCAGAAAAGTGCCTCCCCTTCCAAAAATACATCCGCTCCCGATAAAGTAATCTCCTGCGTTACTGTCTCGGTTCCCGATTCCGCATCGCTCAGCACTTCCTTTTTGATACTGTCGGTCTTTAAAGCCAAAAGCTCCTTCAAAGAGGCAATAAGCGATGCAGAAGCCTCTGTACTGCATGAAAGACCTAACCCTTCTCCGTCATTGTCTGAAGAAAGATAGGTCTGCCCGGAAGAAAAGAAGGATGCGGCTATCAGTTCGTCATTATCAATCTCGCTCACAAAGGACGCCGTTTCTTCCGGAATACGCTTCAGCATTTCAAGAAAAACATCCCAGGTAAAATCTCCGGAATAAATACTTTCGTAATCAAGCGATATGTCATACTTTTCGGCAAGCGTTTTATTAAAATAGAGACAAGAGTAATGCTCAATTTGCTCTGTGGCATAACCAACCGCTCCAACGGTATATCCGCCGAGAGTAAGCTGTTCCATCGCGCTTTGATTATAACAATCGTCGGAAAGCTCAGCATAAGACAACGATTTCAGATTCCGCAAATAACCGCCCGCATAATAGCTTCCGATCTTCGCATATTGGATAACCGCGAAATCAGCGAAATAATCTCCCGATTTATCGGCAGATTTGACTTCATCAAAGAGCACCGACGCGCTTTTTTTCAGTGTGATAAGCTTTGTTTTATACTTTTCATTCACGAGTTGATTTCTGTACAGCACCGACTGTGCATATATACCCGCTTCTTCGTTAAAAATGTTTCCCGTCTCTTCTGCCACAGCAAAAAAAACCGATTTACCGTCCAAATCCGCATCGGGAAGCAATGCAATTTTATCCTTTGATATCTCCATCCCGTCCGTTTCGGTTTCAGTGGGATAATCCTTTGACACATAGGTCGGTAAGGATATATCGGTATCGGTTGTATCGCTCTCTCCCGATGTCTGGACCGTCCCCCTGTTTATGGTTATGATTCCGCAGGAGGAAAATAAAACAAGCGATATCAGAATAAACGCAAGCAAGCTCTTTTTTTTCATAAACCCAATCCTTTTATCAGATCGTTTTTCAATAAGACCGACGCATAAAACGGCAGCCAGGAACTTAAGGTAACACCACCGGGTTCACGGCTTGCGCCTTGGCGGCATGACCT
>USPP01000180.1 GCA_900556615.1 uncultured Eubacteriales bacterium | reverse complement strand
GGGACAGGAGGATGTACAGTACTGCCGGTAAGACGGAGCAGCCGGTGGATTATGCGGCGGCTAAGGGCGGGGTGATTGCTTTCACAAGAGATCTCGCGGCGGTTATGGCGCCGTATCATATCAATGTCAATTGTATTTCCCCCGGAGGCTTTGATAAAGGCGATTTACCGGAGAAATTTACAGAGCTTTATTCGGAACGGACGCCCTTAGGAAAGATGGGAAGCTTCGGAAAAGATATAAAGGGTGCGGTGCTGTTTCTCGGAAGCGCTGCTTCTGACTATGTGACAGGTCATAATCTTGTAGTTGACGGAGGTTTTTCAATATGGCAGTGATGAACCGAAAAGTGTTAATTGTCGGCTGCGGATCTATCGGAAAGCGTCACGCCGAATGTCTCCGGGATATAGGAATCAAAAGCTTAGTTTTTTTTGATACCGATTATGAGAAAAGCGAAAAGCTTGCCGCTTTATACGGAGGGAGTACGGTCGGGAGCTATGAGGAAGGACTGAACACCGACGCGGACGCCGTTTATATTCTTTCTCCTACCGGGCTTCATATTGAGCAGGCAATTGAAGCGGTAAAAAGCGGAAAGCACGTATTCATGGAAAAGCCGATTTCCGATTCTCTTGACGGAACAGATGAGCTTGAGAGACTTGCAAAAGAAAAAGGAGTTATTGTGGAAATCGGATTTTGCTTCCGCTTTCATGAAGGAGTAAAAAAGCTGATCCGATTAATAAAAAAAGGTGATATAGGAAAAATTGTTTCAATACGCGCTGTGATGGGAGAACATTTTCCCGATGTGCGTCCCGATTATCTTTCTACATATTATGTAAAGCATTCCGGGGCGTTTGAGCTGGTGCATGATTTGGATCTTGCCATTTATATAGCGGAGGAAGAACCTGTCGAATGTTCGGGAATATACGGATCGTACAGCGGACTTGGCTTTGAATCTCCGGATATGGCGGAAATGCTTGTAAGATTTCCGAGCTGCGCAGCAAATGTTCATCTTGATTTTTTCCAGTCTCCGAGGACGCGGATAATGACGGTAATCGGAACGGAAGGACAGTTGATTCTTGAGTTTTCCTCATGGGATCAATATATTCTTAAATGCTATACGAGAGAAAAGAAAGCTTGGTCTGAATATATTGAAAAAACCGAAAGGAATGATATGTTCAGAGCCGAATCGGAGAATTTTTTTGCGGCAATGGAAGGAAAAGAAAAGAATCTCTGCCCGATATCCGAGGCGATTAAGTCTCTTATTGTTGTAAAAGCAGTACAAAAAAATAAAAATATGGAAAAGGTATAAAAAATATTATGTTTAAATCATTCAGAGGAATATTTCCCGCATTGCTCACTCCTTTTGATCATAACGGAAGAGTGAATAAAAAAGTACTAGCAGAGCTTATTGAATACAACATACAGAAGGGAGTTTTCGGTTTCTATGTCGGCGGAAGCACGGCGGAAGCGTTTTTACTTACCGATGAGGAAAGAAACACCGTATATGAGACGGCGGCGGAGGCGGTTAACGGAAGAGCAACGTTGATTGCTCATGTCGGAACCATTTCAACCGAAGCGGCTGTCAGATTCGCAGAAACAGCGAAAAAATGCGGCTATGACGCCATATCGGCAATCGCTCCTTTCTATTACAAATTCAGCTTTGAGCAGATAAAGAAGCACTATTATACGATAGTAAACGCGGCGGAAATGCCGATGATCGTATACAATTTCCCGAATTTTTCCGGTGTAAATCTTACAGTTGAACAGGTGTCTCAGTTCTTCTGCGACGACAGGTTTATAGGAATCAAGCACACCTCAAATGATTTCTTCGCTCTTGAGCAGTTTAAAAAGAATTTTCCCCGGAAGCTGGTATACAACGGTTTTGACGAGATGTTCCTCTCCGGAATTTCCATGGGAGCGGACGGCGGAATCGGAAGCACCTATAATTTTATGGCGGAAAAGTATATATCCATTATGAAATTGTACCATGAAGGAAAAATGACGGAGGCTCTTGCCGTACAGAATGAGGCGAACCGGATTCTTTCTGTGATGTGTAAAATCGGAATTATGGAGAGCGAAAAAGAAGTGCTTTGCCAGCTTGGTTTTGACTTCGGAAAGGCAAGAATGCCCTTTTCGGAGCTTGACGGAGAACAGAAAGCTACAATAAAAAGAGAAATTACCGACCGCCTTATATGAGAATAGGGAGAAAATGAATGAGTACACCGTTTTATAAAAACAGACTTCTGTGGTCGGCTGATGAAAAATACACAAATCACAGGATACCGGGTATGATCGTTACCGAAAAGGGAACCCTGCTTGCCTATTGTGAAGCAAGAACCGCGGCAAACGACTGGGCGCTTATGGATATCATGCTTCAGCGTTCCGAGGACGAGGGGGAGAGCTTCGGAGAACCGATTCTTTTGGCAGAAGGAACAGACAGGCATAAAACCGTGAACAATCCCGTTATGGTACAGGATCGCAGAGGAAGAATACATTTTCTTTACTGTGAGGATTACGGTATCAACGGAGGACGGATTTTCCGAAGATACAGTGACGACGACGGCTTGACCTGGAGCGATAAAACAGATATCACAGATAATACGGTTCCGCATTTCCGCAATGCTTTTGCCTTCGGTCCCGGCCACGGAATCGTAACGGGAGACGGGACGCTTATTGTTCCCGTGTGGATGGTGCCGAAGCATAATGAGGCAAAACTGAACGCGCATATGCCGTCGGTGATCAGTACCTTCTACAGCAGGGACAACGGGGAAAGCTGGAAAATCGGAGAATTTCTCGGCACAAATTCCGATGTAATCTGTCCGAATGAAACGGAAGCGGCGCTTACCTCGGACGGCAGAATATATTTGAGTATAAGACATCTCAGCATGCAGCGGGCAAAGGCATACAGCGATACGGGTTATTCCGGATGGACGGAATATTCTCCCGAATATGTTCTTCATGATCCGCAGTGTTTCGGTTCCGTTATTTCCTATTATGACGGGGAGAATCCTTATACGCTGCTCATCGCAAACTGTGATACGAAAATACGAAGGAGCAATGTGACGGTAAGAGGAAGCCTTGACAACGGTCATACCTGGACGTTAAAAAGAGTGATTGATCCCGACAGAGGCGGTTATACCGAAGCCGCCTCCGATAACCGAAAAGGTATTATTTATATCTTATATGAAAACAACTTCGGAGAGACGGTATATCTGGCAAAATGTAATTATGAGTGGCTTATAAACAACTGAAATAAAGCTCCTGTTTAAGATAAGAAACCCTCTGAAATTTCCTGCACATCAAATCAGCGGCGCTTTTCTCACCGTTTGCCGCATAGGAAAGGGTCAGAGGTCTCCATAAAATTCAAACAAATAAGAAAGAGGAATGAGTATGAAAAG
This sequence comes from uncultured Eubacteriales bacterium, assembly GCA_900556615.1. Classification (GTDB taxonomy): domain Bacteria; phylum Bacillota; class Clostridia; order Oscillospirales; family CAG-272; genus Colimorpha_A. Next base: position 1,347 of record USPP01000180.1, on the reverse strand, counting down.
AATAATTTCGGTCTTGCTTGTATTACTGATGCTTATCGGCTTGCTTGCGGCATGCGGGGAAAACAAGAAAAAGGATGAAACAACGGATGGAAGCACTTCTGCGGGTACAGGCGATGATACCGGAGAATGGGACGGCGTATACAGAGCCGACGTTCCGAACGTAAACTATGACGGGGCGACTTTTACGATTATGTGCCGTTCGCGCGACAGCGACTGGGCGGAAAGGGCGGTATTCGGGGATGAGGATGACGAGACTGTTCTCGGCTCCACCACATGGTACCGAAATGAAAAGGTTGCCGGTATGCTGAATCTTGATTTTGTTTTTGAGGAAGTCAATACCAAAACGACGGCAGGTACCTTTTATAATCTTATTCTTGAAAATTCCCTCTCCTATGATTATATATGCGATATCTGTGTTCAGGGCGTTTATGACGCGATGAATTTAATATCTACCGGAATTATTTCCAATCTTGATGATATTCCTTATATTGATCTGGAGCAGCCGTGGTGGAGCCAAAAGCTGAATGAAAGCATCAGAATTGCCGACAAGCAGTTTTTTGCGATAAACGATATGCTGCTCAGCGATAAGCTTGATACCTATGCTCTGTTTTTCAACAAGGATCAGTTCGATGATAACGGACTTGAATATCCTTATGAGCTTGTAGACAGCGGCGATTGGACAATAGACGAGCTGAAAATTCTTATAACCGATTTTGGCTACGATTTAAACAATAACGGGAAAAAGGATATTGAAGATCAGTTCGGTATGGCATATCAGAGAGTAGACTCCTTCTTTACCGGCTTTAATATTCTCGGTGCCTCTCTTGACGAGAACGGTATTCCCCATATGAACGATTTTACCGACAGAATTCAGACGGCATACGACAAAATGTATGCGCTTCGCAACAATTATTCTTTTAATGAATGGGGATATTGGGACGACGGACATGAGGACGACGTTCTTCAGACTTATCTGAAGCTTTATCCGAACTGCCTGTTTGTATGCGGTCCTCTCTCTCATTATCTCGATACCATTCCCCATGTTGAACAGACGATAGGGGTTGTTCCCTCACCGAAGCTTGACGCGGCTCAGGACGGCTATATCGGCAGAGCCGGCGTATCGGGCTGTACGGTGATTACAATATTGAATTCGACCACCGATAAGGAGCGTGCCGGAATCGTAACGGAGGTCCTTGGTGCAGAGGCAAAAAATATTACCTCTCCCGCATTTTATGAAACGCTTCTTACCAATCGGTATGCCCAGGACGAGGAATCCAAAAGAATGATTTCTGTCATAATCGAAAGTGAAGTAATCGATCTTGACAGTGTATTCATGTGGGGATATAT
>USPP01000179.1 GCA_900556615.1 uncultured Eubacteriales bacterium | reverse complement strand
GACCTGCCGAAGGCTATCGCCGCCGGAGCCGATTCTATCATGATCGGTTCCCTCTTCGCCGGATGCGAAGAAAGCCCCGGAGATACCGAAATATATCAGGGCAGACAGTTCAAGGTATATCGCGGAATGGGTTCTCTTGCCGCTATGGAAAACGGCTCTAAGGATCGCTATTTTCAGGAAGGAAACCGCAAACTTGTTCCCGAGGGAGTGGAGGGACGCGTTCCCTTCAAAGGTCCTCTCTCCGATACCGTCTTCCAGCTAATGGGTGGCTTACGTTCCGGAATGGGCTATTGCGGAACACCGGACATCAAATCTCTTCAGGAAAACGGAAGATTCATCCGTATCACCGGCGCCGGACTCAAAGAATCTCACCCGCATGATATCAGCATAACAAAAGAGGCTCCCAATTACAGCCAGCATTAAAACATATCTTCATTTGATGATTAAGACACCCTTTGATCATTCAATGTCCACAGACGGCAATCGTCACTCTAAACCCAAAGGGGCTGTCTCAAATTGAATTTTTGAGATAGAACCATATACAAAAGTAACAAAAAAATCAAGGACATTCCTTAAATGACCTTGATTTTTTTGTTAGGATTGTACATAGCGTTCACAACAAGCTAATGCTATAAGAGAGACACTTTTTGTGACGAATGATAAAAAACAGATTGAGCCGGGCTTGTGCAATAAATTATTAGAGATCCCCTTAATAAGAAACCTCCGGAAGTTTCCAATCAAGAAGCTTCCGGAGATCTTTTTTCAGTCCTGTTAAAATTCTCTGAGTTTTTTCATGACATCATTGCCACCTCTGCCGAAATAATCGTGCAGCTTCTCATATTCAGCATAAAGACGATTATAAATCTCTACATTTTCGGAAACAGGCTCATATACCGTATCTCTGACGCGGCTCATTGCCGAAGACGCTTCAAAGGGATCATCATAACCGCCTGCGCACTTTCCCGCTGCCGCTGCCGCAAATATTGCCGATCCGAGTGCGGGGCCGTTTGAAGCACCGGCTATTTTAATGCTGCGGCCGAGAACGTCCGCATAAATCTGCATAGTAAAGGCATCTTTATCCGCAATTCCGCCGGTAGCATATATTTCATTTACAGGAATACCGTTTGCAGCGTAATTCTCAATAATCTTTCGCGTTCCGTAAGCAGTAGATTCAATAAGAGCACGATAGATATCCTCTGGCTGAGTATTCAGATTAAGTCCGACAATCATTCCGGAGAGAGAACTGTCGGAAAGCACCGAGCGGTTTCCGTTCCACCAATCAAGAGCAATAAGCCGATTTTCTCCCGGTTTTTTTCTTTCCGCAAGAGTACGAAGATATTTATGGATATTGATCCCCCGTTCTTTCGCCGCCGCTCTGATTCTTTCGGGAATACAGTTATCTATATACCAGGAGAAGCTGTCTCCCACACAAGCCTGCCCTGCCTCATAAGCATAATATCCCGGCATAACACCGTCCTCAACCACACCGCAGATTCCTTCGACATAAGCGAGCGATTTCGAAAGACAAATATGACAGGTTGACGTACCGATGATCATCAGCATCTTTCCGTCACAGCTTCCGCCGAGCGAGGGAACCGCAGCATGTGCGTCTATTATACAGGCAGCAACGGCAGTGTTTTCCGTAAGTCCGCAGAGATCCGCTGCCTCTTTTGTCATAAATCCGCAGGGAGCTCCGGCAGCAACTACCTCTCCTTTCAGTTTATCCGCCGCCCCCTCAAAACCTACTCCAAGCTCCGAAAAGAAAGCTCTTGACGGATACCCGGTTTCCTTACTCCAAAGCGCTTTATAACCTGCCATGCAGGCGCTTCTTTTTATTTTTCCGCAGAGCTTCCATATAAGCCAATCCCCCGCTTCCATGTACAGATCAGCGTCTCGGTATACTTCGGGAGCTTCGTAAAAGGTTTCCAGCATTTTCGCAAACGCCCATTCGCAGGAGGTTTTTCCGCCGTATCTTTTAAGCCAAGCTTCTCCCCGCCTTTCGGCAGCTTGATTGATCATATTGGCATACTTCTGTGCGCTGTGATGCTTCCAAAGCTTGACATAAGCATTGGGCTCGTCTTTATATTTTTCAGTCATACAAAGTGGCGTCCCGTCGGTATAAACCGGCATAACCGTGCAGGCGGTAAAATCGACTCCGACGCCGATAACATCGTTTTTATCCACTCCGCACTCGTCAAGAAGCGAGGGAACCGTGTTTTTTAAAACATCAAGATAATCCTGCGGATACTGAAGCGCAAAGTCCGCTCCGAGCTTTTTCCCTGTAGGAAGCTCTTTATCCATCACCGAATGCGGATACTCGTATTCCTTATATCCAAGCTCTCTTCCGTCTTCGACCGACACAAGTACCGCGCGTCCCGAAAGCGTCCCGAAATCAAGTCCTATTGTATATTTTGTACTCATAGCTGTTTCCTCCGAAAGGATTCTTTATATTCATGACATGAAGACAATACCACACAATGATTGTTGTGCAGTTGCGCCGCCAGATTTTTCGTCAGACAATCAAATTGAGGAAGCAAGAGGACTCCTCTGCCGACAAAATTTGTGAAGGTTGACGGAAAAGAGACAGGCAAAGCGGGTATACACGCTGAGGGAGCAGTACAAAATCTGTGATTTTTAACTGCGGCGATAAGCGTGCGTCAATCTGCGCAGCACAGTTGATTGTAAAGCGGAGATTTACAATCGACTAACACACTACATATAAGGAGACAGCAAATAATGACAAGAAAACTAAAAGCCGGAATAATAGGAGCAACAGGAATGGTGGGACAGAGATTTATTACTCTTCTCGAAAATCACCCCTATTTTGAGATAGCGGGACTCGCCGCAAGCGGAAGGTCGGCCGGAAAAACCTATGCGGAAGCATCGGAAGGAAGATGGAAGCTTGATATTCCCTGTCCCGAAAAGGTAAAAAACATGACGATCTGCGACGCAGCGCAGGTTAGAAGCTTTGCCGAAGGACTCGACCTTGTTTTCTGTGCGGTAGACATGAAAAAAGATGAGATCAAAGCGCTTGAGGAAGCATATGCCAAAACCGAGACGCCCGTAATCTCCAATAACTCTGCCAACCGATGGACCCCCGATGTTCCTATGGTAATTCCCGAAATAAACGATTCTCACCTTGAAGTAATAGAAGCGCAGCGAAAGAGGCTCGGTACGAAAAATGGCTTTATTGCCGTAAAACCGAACTGTTCTATCCAAAGCTATGTTCCCATGTTGTCCGCTCTTCTCGAATACAAACCTGCCAAAGTACTTGCAACAACCTATCAGGCAATATCTGGCGCCGGAAAAACCTTCCGCGAATGGCCGGAAATGATTGATAACGTCATTCCTTATATCGGTGGCGAAGAGGAAAAGAGTGAACAGGAGCCTCTTCGTATTTGGGGACATGTCGAAGACGGCAAGATCGTCAAGGCTATTTCTCCCCTCATTACCACACAGTGCATAAGAGTTCCCGTTACAAACGGGCACACAGCAGCAGTTTTCGTTGACTTTGAAAAAAAGGTCTCAAAAGAGGAAATCCTTGCCAAATGGAAAGAATTCAAGGGAAAGCCTCAGAAGCTCAAGCTTCCCAGCGCTCCGGAGCAATTCATCACGTATTTTGAAGAGGATAATCGTCCGCAGGCGCTTCTTGACCGGGATTTATACGGCGGAATGGGTGTATCCTGCGGTCGTCTCCGCGAGGACACAATATTTGATTGGAAGTTCGTCGGTCTTTCTCATAACACCTTAAGAGGAGCCGGAGGAGGCGCCGTTCTGATTGCGGAGCTTCTAACCGCAGAGGGGTGGATAACCGCTAAGTAAGCCAAGGCAGAAAATAATGCTTTAAGCTAAAGCTTTACTTATCCCTGAGAAAAACGCTGTTTTTCTCTTATCAAAAGTTTTTGGGATTTTTAAGACCTTTTTTCAAAAAGGTCTTAAACGGGGATTGGGGCGGCGCCCCGCAAAAAAGAACCGTTCAGTTTTTAAAAAGGTTTTTTCTCACGGCAATTTTTCTGATTTCGGAAACGAGAACGGTTCCGTCGGCGGAGACAAGGCGGAGTTGGATTTCTGCCGGTACCGAATCGGAGAACCTGAGAGAATCCGTCTCGGACATCGTAAAGGATACTTCATTTCCGTTCAATGTAAGCGATTCCTTTGAAACGCTGAGCACAGTATTTTCGTTCTGGACAAAATGAATATCGATAGTGCTGTAACAGGAGGCGTCGGAGGGCAGAACAAAGGAAAAAGAAGGGGTAGAGCCTCTTATCATCCGATTTCCTCCTTTCCCGGGGAAGACTCGCCGCGGCGGAGTCTGTCAAGCCGTTTTTTTCTGTAATCGGAAAACCGTTCGCAAATATACGAGATGATGTCGCACAGATCGAAGATATCCGGCTCTCTATCACCGAAAATCGCATCAACCGCGTTTTCTCCGATCAGGGAATTGACCGCGCAGCAGAGAAATTTCCGAGTCCCCGAGAAGCTGTTGCTTCCCGAAGCGAGAAAGGCAAGCCTTTCCGCTTCACAGGACAGAGACGCTATGGTATCGGCAAGAGCGGAATCGGGTACAACTGTAAAACGGTTTCCCGCGATATAGAGGACGATGACCTCCTGCTGAAGCGTAAGCTCTTTCATATCGTCGCCTCCTCGCTTACCGGGATAAAGCTGCCGAGTACCTTGATATGCCGGATTCGCAGGGTTCCGAGACGCTTTTCGGTTACGGAGGAAACCGTATAAGCTTCTT
>USPP01000178.1 GCA_900556615.1 uncultured Eubacteriales bacterium | reverse complement strand
CCTTTGGTGACTTTCTTTGGAACTTTCTTTCTTCATAGAAAGAAAGTGGAAAGACATTCTCTTTCTCTTTCAAGAGTAATCTAAATTATTATTTGTCATCCCGTCCAGCATCCACCGAAGGAAATAATACTGCCCACACTAAAAAAGAAACACCGAGGCGAATGGAATCGTTTTCGTGTTTCTTTTTCACTGTTAAGGAATCGCTGAACAAATCGGATATGCAGATTTCCGAGATGATTTATTGAACAGCAAGGCAAAAAAGCAGGAATATGGTTAAGGCAATACCGCCAGGTTCTGACGGTATGCCTTAATATTTCAAGTTTTTTAACGATGACGGACAATCAATCTGCCCGAAAGATCCGTTGACGTTTTATTCAGTGATTCCTAAATAAGTCATCTGATATCAAAGGCTGCTTTTACGGCACCTTCTTCAGGAGATGCATCTTTTCAAGAAGAGAGCATATCTTTGTTCCCTTGGGAAGAAGCATAACATCCTCTCTTGTCAAGGCTTTAAAGAGAAAAATAACAAAGAAGTATACAACCATAGCCATTACAATCGACAGCAAGAGCGCAGGATTTCTTCCGATAAAACCTTCGAGGCAGCCAAAGGAAAATATGGCTGTTAAAGCACAGATAACCGAGGCGGCAAAAGGTCTTATCAGTATTTTGCCTAAATTCGGAATAAAGCCGATATGCTTTTTCATAAAGAACAAATTGGAAACAGAAATTGCAAAACTGCCGAGGAAGGATGAGATCGGAGAACCGTATATATTAAGCTCTGGTATCCCGACAAGAACATAAATAGAAACAAGCTTCACAATCGCGCCTATCAGCATGGATATAATCGGCTTTCTTTCAAGCTTATGTGCTTGAAGAAAGGCGCTTGTCATAGAAATCATACTGACAAAAAATACGGAAAGCGAGAGTATGGAGAGAAGCGGCGCCGCCGTTTCTGAAGAAGCATTATCTCCGAACAAAAGCTTAATGATGGGCTCCGACAAAACCGACATGCCAAGCGCGCAGGGCAGTTCAATAATTGCGGTTATCATAAGTGCGCCGTTCATAACACTTTTTGATCTTTTTCTGTTTCCGGAAGCAATAGAAGCCGCCATAAGCGGAACGATGGAGGCAGTCACCGGCGCTATCAATGCCGGCGGCAGATTACAGAGCGGAGAAGCAAGCGTTTTATAATTGCCGATCATCTGAGCTGTTATATCTTCGCTGAAGCCGATGTCCTGAAGGCGATTAGAGAGAACCATTCCATCAATCACCGTCGAGAAACTTTGCACCGAGCTGCTTATTGTGATCGGAATCGCTATCATCATGAGAGTGACAAGAATCTTTTTCGTACTGCGTACCTCAAGACTCTCGTCGGCAAGTTCGGCGCACTCAAAGTCATATTTCTCCGGTTTAAATAAAAGCTTTGTCACAATCAGATAAATCATTCCCGCCGCAACGCCGATCGTAAGACCGAACGCCGCGTATGCCGCAACAATATAGAGAGGATAACCTTTCTCAAGAGCATATCCGGCAAATAAAAGCCCGAGCACCAGCTTTCCTACAGCCTCGATTACCTCCGATACTGCGGTCGGGAGCATATTCTGATAGCCCTGAAAATATCCGCGCAAAGCGCTTGCCACACAAATGAAAAAGAGCGTCGGCGCAATAGCCATCATGCAATATCCGCTGTTTTCTATCTTATATGCCTTCTCAAAGAACGGTGCTCCGAAAAGCATAACAGACATACCGGCAATTCCGATTATAATAAACAAAGCTACCGTAACACGGAAAATTTTCTTGGTTTCTTTAATGTTGCCCTTTACCCTATCCTCGGAAATAAGCATGGAAATCGCCGTAGGAAGTCCGGTTGTGGCAATGGTAAACAACCACGCATATATATCGTAAGCGTTGTTATAATATGCCATACCGGCATCGCCGAGAATGTTATGAAGCGGTATTTTAAGTACAAGTCCGACAACCTTAACAAACAGGTTTCCGAGCGTCAATGCAATTACGCCGCCGAAAAATCTCGATTTGCTTCTTGCTTCTGTATTTTTCACTTATTTGCTTTCCTTCCGGACAATAATTAGTATATTTTCAAGACAATAACGCACAGTGCCCAGCGGCGCAGATATGCCGAAAAGGCATCAGCCGTGAATGGCGCGATATTGTCTTAAGGGGCTCCTCTAATAATTCAATGTTCACAGACGGCAAAGACATTTTTTGTCAGTCTAAACATAAATCCGGAGGCAGCGTAATCTCTGACAAGGATTTTTGTGACGAAGACCGAAAACAGCCTGAACCGGGTTTGTGCAGTGAATTTTTAGAGATTTCCTTAATAAAATTACCGGTTTCTATTTCAAAAATTTTTTCCGCAGCCTTTTCGCCTATCGGAAGAAAAAATTTATGCTCCTTTATATCCCTTATCCGATAAATTCTCTGAGAACCGAATCCTTCGGAACATATTTTTCATCTATATCGGGAAAATCCCGGAGTTTTTCAATAAGCATTTTCGACTTGAGATAATACGAAGAACTCTCTCTTATCTGTTCAAGCAAAGTCATGAGCGGCTTTTTTAATACGCTTATTTCATATGCCATACCGGAATCGATTTTGATATCACAGCTATCCTTATACGGTTCAATATTCACAAGCTCATTCGCAATTACACCGTCCCAATGCGAAAAAGTAGTTTCCGCGTCGGTATTTCTGATGCGGCTGTCCCGTACAATGCGGCGCAGAAGGCGTATCTCTCTCGGAAGCCAGCTTCCGTACGGTGTATCAATTCCGTTTTCAACACTGATATATATTTTCAAAAGATGCTTCGGTTCGAAAAGAGCAGTTACCTCCGGATAAACCGCCTGAATCCCCTCGAAAATAAAGATATCCTTCTCTGTCGGAAGAAGCTCTGTATATCCTGCTCGTTTCCCTAATGTAAAATCAAAAGCAGGAAGTCTGAGTGGTTCAAGACGCTCTATTCCATTCACAAAAAAGCGAAGTTCCTCCATATCAATCGCCTTAACGGAATCTAAGTCAATAGGTACGCCGCTTTTCTTTGCCTCTGCGGCAAGAGTTTCACGATTAAGAAAAAAATCATCGATCGAAATGACCTTCACATCTTTTCCGGTTGCTTTCAGTTTATCGATAAGCATTCCGGCAGTGGTAGTTTTTCCGGAACAGGTCGGTCCCGATAAGGCTATAAAACGAAGATTGTCCCGCATAAGTGCCGCTTCCGCAGCCTTATCGAGCGAATTTCTGAATTTATCTTCACAAAATACCGCAAAAGCCTTTTTTGAGCTTTCATCCGGGAAAGAATAACTGTAATATTTCAAAATAATATCTCCTTTTCACGAAAAATCACGTTCCCGCTGTCCCGAGATGTTAAGGCAATACCGCGCTATGCAGCAGCAATTTTATATCTGCTGCTTCAGCGCACGATTCGTTTATTGTACGATGCTGCCTTAAGGAATTGCTAAATCAATCGGCTATGCAGGTCTCCGAGATGATTTATTGAACGGCAAGGCAAAAAACACAGGAATATGGTTAAGGCAACACCGCCGGGTTCACGGTTTGCGCTTTGATGATGCATCTGAGTGGCAATATCCCGTCATACTTCACAAATTTTTTCGGCAGAGGAGCCACCTCTTGTCTCCTCAATTGGTATCGTCTGACGAAAAACAGGACTGCGCCTCTATACCGTCATAACCCCGTGACATGCCTTAATACTTCAAGTTTTTTTAACGATGACGGGCAATCCAATCAATCTGCCGGAAAAATCCGTTGACGTTTTATTCAGTGATTCCTTAAATATTCGTATGTGTATTTTGGTTCAAATATTCGCGTGATCTTTTTATTTTTTCCGCCGACAAGCTTTGTAACCGCACCTGCACCCACGGCGTATATGTTTTGAAGCTCCTCCATGATGAAAATATTGTAAAGTCCCTCGTATCCGGGCTTTGAAAATCCAACATTTTCAAGATTTCCCTGCGCATTTTTCTGACGATACAGATAATAAGGCTTATAGCCTCCGCTATACAGGATCCGCTGTGAATAATCTACGCAGCGCACCGTATCACCGCCTGAATAGGAATATATTCCGAGCGTCTCCCCCTCTGCCGCTTTTTCGGTAAATTCCGCCGCACGCTTAACGCAATAAGTATGCACCGTCACATTTTCGGGAGACAAAGCCGCTATCTCATCGACGGTTTTTGAAAACATTCCAAAATCCGAACCCGGGAGTCCCGCGATCAGATCGGTATTGATACACCGTATCCCTGATTTTCGGGCAATTGCATATGCGGAATAAAAATCAGCGGCGGTATGGTGCCTGCCGATAATTCCGAGTACACGGTCATCAAGTATCTGAGGATTGATGCTGGTTCTGTCTACGCCGTTTGAAAGCATCACATCAAACTTACCCGATGTCACGGTATCAGGTCGTCCGGCTTCAACGGTAAATTCAAGAAGCTTAGCATCTCCAATGCTGCGGTTTATTGTCGTAAGAAGTCTGTCAAGCTGTTGTTCATCGAGAATCGTCGGTGTTCCGCCCCCGACATATACCGTAAGCAGCTTTTCTCCCCGTTCCTTTATCTGTCGGCAGGTTCGGGCTATATCAAGGCAGAGCATATCAAGATAGTCAGGAATAGTCGAAAGATAGGCGGGCGTTGAATAGGAGACAAAGGAACAGTAAGCGCATCTTGTCGGGCAGAAAGGGATAGAAACATAAAGCGAGCAGGTCCCCTC
>USPP01000177.1 GCA_900556615.1 uncultured Eubacteriales bacterium | reverse complement strand
AAAAAATTATTTCCGATGTTCTCGTGCAGTATGCAAGAGCACTCCAGAACTCTCTCGGAAGCAACATAGAAACTCTCTATAAACTGATGGACGGTAAAGCAGAAGCATTGGAATTTAATGTCCGTGCCGACTCCAAGCTGACAGGAATCCCCTTAAAAGATCTTAATATCAAGCCTAATATCCTGATTGCGGGAATACTTCGGTACCGGAAAACCATCATTCCCGCCGGAGATGACGTCATCATGCCGGATGACAGAGTGATTATTGTCGCCGCCGATCAGCGGCTCTCCGACCTGTCTGACATTTTAAAATAAGGAAAAATATGACAATGAATCGTAAAATGATTTTCCACATGATCGGACGAATTCTTGAAATAGAAGCTGCCTTTCTTCTGCTGCCTTGCATAGTATCCCTCATATATCAGGAAACAGCCGCATTGTCCTTCCTGATATCCGCTGCCATCGCGTTTTGCATCGGATTCCTGCTTGCCCGACTGTTTAAACCTGAGGATTCGATGATATTTGCCAAAGAAGGCTTTGTTATCGTTGCTTTCGCATGGATTCTTATGTCGCTTATCGGGGCTCTTCCTTTTGTCATAAGCGGCGAAATTCCTTCCTTAGTAGACGCTTTTTTTGAGACAGTCAGCGGCTTTACCACCACCGGAGCTTCCATTCTTACCAATCTTGAAAGTCTTAGCAAAGGTACCCTTTTCTGGAGAAGCTTCACGCACTGGGTAGGCGGCATGGGCGTTCTTGTCTTTATCATGGCGATATTTCCCACCGATTCCGGACGATCTATACATGTGATGCGCGCCGAAATGCCGGGACCTATTGTCGGAAAAATCGTGCCGAAAATCAAAGAAACCGCAAAACTCCTTTATCTCATCTACATCGTGCTCACAGTGCTTGAGATCATCTTCCTCCTTTGCGGCGGAATGTCTCTTTTTGAAAGCCTCGTGCACGCCTTCGGCACTGCCGGAACAGGAGGCTTCGGGATTAAAGCCGACAGCATTGCCAGCTACAGTCCGTATCTGCAATGGGTAATCACCGTGTTTATGCTGATCTTCGGAATCAACTTTAATCTTTTTTACCTTATTCTCATCGGAAAATTCCGACAAGTAATGAAAAGCCGCGAGCTTTGGTGTTATGTCTCAATTGTAATTGCTGCCGCCGTACTGATCACATGGAATATCTATCCGCTTTACAAGAGCATTTCGGAAGCCGTACGGCTTTCCTCCTTTCAGGTCGCCTCTATCATAACGACGACCGGATATGCAACCTGTAATTTTGATCTCTGGCCGGAATTCTCCAAGTCAATTCTGCTCCTCCTGATGTTTATCGGAGGCTGCGCCGGCTCAACAGCCGGCGGACTTAAGATTTCGCGCGTAATCTTACTTTTCAAAATGATCAAACGCGATATACAGCATATGCTTCACCCCCGCTCTGTTGGAGTTGTAAAATTCGAAGGAAATAGAGTCGAGGATGCAACGCTTAGCAGCGTGAGCGTCTATTTCACTCTGTATTTTATCATTTTCGCCGTTGTATTCCTGCTCCTTTCGCTTGAACCGTTCGATTTTGAGACAGTATTTTCCGCCGCCTCTGCCTGTTTTAACAATGTAGGACCGGGATTCGGCGCTGTCGGTCCGGCTTCAAGCTTTGCAATGTTCTCTGCTCCCTCGAAATTGCTTCTTTCACTTGCCATGCTTCTTGGGCGGCTTGAAATTTTCCCGATCCTGCTTGCATGCTCTCCGTCAATATGGATCAAAAGATAAAAAATCAATTATTTTTACCGATAACCCTGATATATCTGTCATAAGCCTTATCCCATGTCTCGGTATTCCGGGGACAAAAGCATCCGGTATCGATACTCCTGCACAGAATTTCCCGTCCTTCCGAAACAGAGTGAATGACGTCCAAACCGATAAACTGATTGATTCCGTTGCCTAAAGCAGTTGCCTCCGCTGGTCCGCTGATTACCTCCTTACCGGAAGCATTTGCAGTAAAGCTGCACAGCAAATTGTCGCGGCAGCCTCCTCCTATCATATAAATTTTTTCAAATTTCTTTTCCGTAAGATCTTCCAAACGTTCAACGGAATACCGATACTTCATGGCAAGCGACTCGTATACGCACCGGATGATTTCCCCCTTAGTTTCCGGAATAAACTGTCCGGTTACACGGCAATATTCCTGTATTGCATTCTCCATGCTGCCGGGATTTGAAAAAACGGTATCCTCAACATCGATAAAGGAACGGAAAGGTACGCTTTCCGAGGCAGCTTTTTCAAGATCGTCAAAAGACAGCTTTTCCCCGCGTCTGAGCCAAAGATTGCGGCATTCCTGAATAATCCACAAGCCCATAATATTTTTCAGAAATTTGATTTTTCCTTCCGGCATACCTTCGTTGGAAAAACCCTCTGCATAAGCCGCATCGTTCAATATCGGAGAATCAAGAACTGTTCCGAGAAGCGACCATGTACCGCAGCTTACAAATATAAAATCATCGGCAGCGGACGGCACGGCGGTAACAGCCGAGGCGGTATCATGACATGCCGAGGCGATTACCGGAATATCCTGTGAAAGTCCGCACATCGCTGCTATATCGGTTTTCAGATATCCTATTGTCTCGCCCGGATATATTACCTCATCGGGAAATATATTCTCCGGTAATTCAAGGGCTCTCAGTATTCTCTCATCATATTTTCTCTCGGAAATATTATATAGCTGTGTAGTGGCAGCGGCGGTATATTCATTTTTCATAACACCGGTCAAAAAATACGCAATCAAATCAGGAAGCATCATCATTCGTTTCGCCAGAGCAAGGACCTCCGGCTTGAATTTTTTCATTGAGCAAAGCTGATAAGAGGTATTAAACCATATATTCTGTATACCGGACATCAGGAAAATATTTTTCATCCCAAGTTTTTTCTCGATTTCGGCTTCTATTCCGTTTGTTCTTACGTCACGGTAATGATATATCATTCCGAGTAAATCCCCGTCTTTATCAAGTAGACCGTAGTCAACTCCCCACGTATCGATGCCTATTGCGGATATGTCTCCGTGACCGCTGTTTGCACAGCAAACAAGTCCATTCAGTATCTCTCGGCAAATTCTTGGAAAATCCCAATACATATGTCCGAAAAGGTTGACCGGCTCGTTTCGGAAACGGTATATCTCCTCACAATCGATTTTGTTTCCGTCATAGGTCAGTATTATGCCTCTTCCGCTTGAAGCTCCGAGGTCAAAAGCCAATACCTTCATCTCTGAAATCCTCCTCAATTTGTATTGTCTGACAAAAATCTGGCGGCGCAACTGCACAACAATCATTGTGCGGTATTGCCTTAAATGATCGAAGCAAGATATAATTACAACATTTTTACAAGTTCATCAAGTGTCATACCGTCTTCGGGAATAAAGCGCCTCCAATACTCAGCAGAAGTTTTCAGACTGTCTATGATATCATAACCGTTTGTCACGTTTGAGTAAAAAAGCTCCAAAGTCAGATAAATTTTGTCTGCCGGAGTCGGCATATCGGGATCAACAGGAGAACTGTAGCTCTCGTACAGAGCTCTCAGCAGTCTCTCACCGGTGATACAACCGCTGCGATTATTCTGAGGTGAAAAATCCTTATGAGACGATGAAGTGTTATCGGTCTGCTGAAGATGAATCAACGGAGAATATCTTCCCAACTCTCTAAGCCATGCCCATGTATCCGAATCCCTTTTTTCGGAAAACATATAGGAATAATTGCTGCATATATCAAGAATGATCTCTGCCGCTTCTTTAGCCTTGATTTTTTTATTCTGTGCCGCGACAAGAACCGAATGACATTTCTCCGGACCGACATAAAGAGGAATCTTTTCCTCCACCGACCTGATGATATCTTCCTCTGAGGGCTTTAAAAATAATTGCTGTCCGTACTGATGACCGGTATCAATTGTAATATAAAGCGGCGTTTTTCCGTGGCTCACCTTACATATGAGGTCGCGCGCATCCTTGATTCTCCAGGGATACTGCTGCGGTGAATACATCTGCTCAAGAGAAAGTAACACTTTCTTTTCCGCCGCATACTCCGCCGCTCTCTTTATTTGGCTGTATAGGATATCTTGATAGACAGAATATGTATCGGGATTCTGTAACACGGTATCATCGAACGCATGACAATAAAATCCGGCAATCGCATCAAGCTTGGCGGCGTTGTCTATATGGCTGTACAACCACTTGCAAAGCATACGATTACGACATCTCTTGTCGGTATGAGTCAGTCCAAGCGTTGTATAGGTTCCATGCCCGGTATAAACGCTTGCAATTTTGATTCCTGATCTTTTGCTTTCCTGACGGACTGTCTCCGTCCATTCGTCAAGATAAGCCCTGTCGGAATATAACATATCACATTCCGTATCGGCGCTGCTTTCTATATGCCTGACGCCACACTTATTGACAACCGACAGCCAATCACAGGGCTTAGTCCATCTTTTGGACGCAAAGCAGTTGTCTACTGACATATATATCTTCGGATACTTCATTTTCCCTCCAAAATAAATTTATATTATATTCTATATTTATAATACTGTTAATATTCTGCCACATAGAAGAAAAATGTAAATATTTGAACCGATTATTGTGAGATTATCATAATGGGAATCAATTTCAATAATATTTAAGGGGTTGTCGCACGTTAGTGCGACAGCCCCACGAAGTCAGGTTTTGCGGATGAAATCCGCAATTTTGACCATTTAAATTCATAATA
>USPP01000176.1 GCA_900556615.1 uncultured Eubacteriales bacterium | reverse complement strand
GTGCTGTTTCCCAATGCATGACGGTAATTCCGAGCGGATCAAAAAGCCGCGGCTTCAGATACTCCCTGAGTCCGACACCGCTCAGTTCCCGGACAATGCAAGAAAGGATAAAGGTATTCATACTGTTATAATGGAATACTTTTCCGGGCTCTGTCCTCAGATAGGATTCAAAAAAAGAACGAAGCCAATTCTCCTCTACGATCGCTCCGCTCTCGGAAAAAATAACGCCGGAGGTCATGGTGAGGAGATGACGGACGGTGATTGCTTTATGCGTAAGCTGAGCTATGGGGGGAAGCTTTTTTTCAAGTATTTTAGTTACTTTGTCGTCAAGAGACAGTTTCTTTTCATCGATAAGCATCCCAATTGCCATTGAGGTGACAGATTTGCTGAGAGAATGTTCGGCATGCCAAAAGCAGGATTTATAGGCTCCGAATTCGGCATCGCAGACGATTTTTCCGTCCTTTACGATCATAACGCCGTGCATATCCAGCGTATTTTCTGCGGTAAGCTCGTTGAGAAAAGCCGCGATATAAGAGGAATCGATTCCCGCTTCCTCCGGTGTTATTCTCGGAAGCGGCATAAGCTCAGGAATTTTATACGGGCAAAGCGGTTTATTGATAAGCAGCTTCAAGGCGGGCTCGACAGAGGAAGAGCGATCGAACATTTTTGTAAAATATTTAAGAACGCTGCTTTGTACCTTTAGATCCATTTTTCCCCCTTCGCTCCGTGCGATACAGCGGCGGAGCAATTAAAACGATATTGTATTTTATAATATATTACGATTATATCACATTTTATTTTCTATGTATACCATTTTGACGGTTTATCTGCGGAAATGGAACAGAAATATTGCGAAAGACTTGATTTTTCCGTATATATGGGCTATAATAACAATATATTGGCAAACAAATTTCACTGATTCGGAGGTATAAATGGAAAACGAAGAATGTACGCATGACTGCTCCTCTTGCGGAAGTAACTGTGCGTCAAAAAAAGAAAGCCTTATTGAGCCTTGTAATGCTCATAGCAAAATAAAAAGGGTGATCGGAGTTGTCAGCGGAAAGGGCGGCGTCGGCAAATCCATGGTAACGGCAATGCTTGCAGTGGCGATGAACCGAAGAGAGCTTAAAACTGCGATTCTTGACGCAGATATAACCGGACCGTCGGTTCCGAAGATGTTTGGCGTCAAAGGACCGGTAAACGGCGATGACAACGGTATTTTTCCTGCCGTCTCAAAAACCGGAATCAAGGTTATGAGTCTCAATCTGCTTCTTGACGAAGAAACCACTCCGGTCGTATGGAGGGGACCGGTAATTGCCGGAACGGTAAAGCAGTTCTGGACCGACGTGTTCTGGGATGACATTGACTGGATGTTTGTGGATATGCCGCCCGGAACGGGAGATGTGCCGCTTACGGTATTTCAGTCGATTCCGCTTGACGGAATTGTTATTGTTACAAGCCCTCAGGAGCTTGTTTCGATGATTGTTTCCAAAGCGGTCAGAATGGCTCAGCTCATGAATATTCCGGTGCTCGGAATTGTCGAGAATATGAGCTATTTAAAGTGTCCCGATTGCGGAAAGGAAATAAAGGTGTTCGGAAATTCTCATCTTGATGAGGTAGCGTCTGAATACAATCTCGACATTCTTGCCCGTATCCCGATCGATCCTTCTCTTGCGTCTCTCTGCGACAGGGGAGCGATTGAGCTTATGGAGGGCGATTATGCGGAAGCTGCTGCGGACACGCTGGAAAGCAAACTCGGAAATTAAAATAAGATTGAAGGTCCGGTGCGTTTTAACGCACCGGACCTAATTTATGTAACAATAGGCTTCGGCATATCTGAAACTGCGATCTCTAAAAATCAATGCTGAAGGTATTTTCTTTCGGATTGCCTGTTTGAACCGCTATATTAGGCAGATCCATTTTTAATTTTAGGCAACGCCGCTGTATTTCGGCGGTAGAGCGCATCATATTTTTCATCAACGATACAAAATGAGAAGGCAAGAGAGGCTACTCTGCCGACGAAATTTATGAAGTGTGACGGGAAATGAACAAGCAAATTGTCGTCAAAAGGCAAGCCATGAATCCGGCGGTGCTGTCTGAACACCAATTATATAGGAATAGCATTTTAGGCTTTGGTTTGCCGCTTCCGTCTTAAGACCAAAACGGAGAATATATCGTCAAGCGAGGGAGATCTTGCAAAAAATGGTTTGTGAGCGTTCATAAAAATGTTGTTGACGCATGGTGGAAGAACCGGGGACAGAAAATTAAAATCTATTTTATTTTTATAGTATCTTAAGAGGCTAATCGCATTTATGCGGCGCCTCTTTTAAATTGCCTATCAATCGCCGTCTATAAAGCGATAGCAATTTGTAGAAAAAAGTATCTCCCTTGATGTATAATAAAGCGGTTTGCTAACCAAACAATAAAAACACGAAGAGAGCTCGAATAATGAATTTTGACACAGATAGTTTAACCACTACTTGATGTTTTCGGGCTTTTTTGTGCTATGATGCTCATAGGAAGTCGCTCTTTGATATGGTTGTTGTTTTTGCGGTGATTAATATTATACCATATCTTTGATGAACTTCCTATTCTTTTTGATTCATATTATTTTATCACATACCTGTTTTTAAGGCAATACCGCCGGGTGCACGGCTGACACCTTTATTGCGCATATGCTTGCCTCTTTTCCGTCATACTTTACCAATTTCGTCGGCAGAGAAGTCGATCTTGCCTCCTCAATTGGTATTGTTTGGCGAAAAATTCGGCGGTGTAGCTGCACAACAATCATTGTGCGGTATTGCCTCAATTTCATTCTGTTTTTTCAAAGGACATTATATCACATAATTATCAGTATTTCCCGAAGCGCCCTGCTCAAGCAAAAGCTGAAGTGTGATTCCGTCAAGATAATCGTTTATCACCTTTTCAAGTCCCTTCCACATCGGCAGCACAGGACAGAATGCTCCCCGTTCACAGCCTGCCGGCTCCATATCAAGACAGGCAACAGGCGCGAGACTGCCCTCAGTAATACGAAGAATATCTCCCACAGTCAGCTTGTCCGGTGAAACGGCAAGTGCATAACCTCCCTGAAATCCACGGTTTGTTCTCAGGATTCCGGCATTGTGAAGCATAGGAACAATCTGTTCAAGATATTTTTTTGAAATTTCCTGTCTTTGTGCTATATCCTTAAGAGCAATATATCCTTTCTCTTTATGCTCGGCAAGATCAACAAGCATACGCAAAGCGTATCTTCCTTTCGTCGAAATTTTCATTTTCAAAACCTGTTCTTTCTTTCATTTTCTTGTAAAAGGCTTTACGCTATCTACTATAATACCATATATTTTATAGGTTTTCAAGATGTTCCCGGCTTTATCCGATAAAAATCAAAGGAGAAACAAAAATGACGCTTCAACAGCTCTATTATGCGATCACAATATCCGAAACAGGTTCTATGAACAAGGCTGCGGAAAAGCTGTATATTGCACAGCCATCTTTAAGCATCTCGATGCAGGAGCTTGAAAAAGAACTGGGAATTACAATATTTAATCGGGGAGGGCGTGGCGTTACCCTTACTGCCGACGGAACCGATTTTATTCTGTATGCCAATCAGATATACAGTCAATACAACAATCTTCTTGAAAAATTCGGAAAAGGCGGCTCGGTAAGAAAAAAATTCGGTGTCTCCACACAGCATTATTCTTTCGCGGTAAAGGCTTTTGTGGAAATGGTAAAGGGCTTTGACATATCGGAATATGACTTTGCTATCCGCGAAACCAAAACCAAGGATGTTATAAGCGACGTAAGCACACTCAAAAGCGAGATAGGAATACTCTATCAAAGCAGCTTCAATAAAAAAGCCATTAAAAAGCTTCTTTCAACAAACGATCTTGAGTTTCATCCCCTCATCAACTGTGAAACATATGTATATATGTGGAAAGGGCATCCGCTTGCAGAGAAAAAATATATTTTGCCGGAGCAGCTTGCGGACTATCCTTGTCTCTCCTTTGAACAGGGAGATAACAGTTCTTTCTATTTTACCGAAGAAATTTTCAATACAGCGGAATACTCCCGCACCGTAAAGGTTTGCGACCGGGCAACTATGCTCAATCTTATGATAGGACTTAACGGATATACGCTTTGTTCGGGAATTATATGTGAGGAGCTTAACGGCACCGACTATACCGCAATCCCCTTTGTCTCAGGTGATAAAAGCACGGACAGCATAATGGAGATCGGATATATAATCAGAAAAAACGCTATTCTCAGCCGCATCGGTATACAATATATCAAGGAAATAAAAAAATATCTCGGAATATCGGAATCGCAAAGTTAAGTCAATACCGCACAATTATGGCAGCGCAGCTGCGCCGTCAAATTTTTCGTCAGACGATACAAATTGAGGAGACAAGAGTGGCTCCTCCGCCGACGAGATTTCTGAAGTATGACGGAATAGATGCAAGCATATGCGCAACCAAAGCGTTAGCCGTGAACCCAGCGGTATTGCCTAAACGATAGCAACCTATAGCGTTATTTTTTGTGACGAATACCGGAAAATATGCACTGTGCTGTCAAATCATTAACCGGTGATTGTGCGGTGTTATCTTAACACTAAAGAAATCGGGTACATGAGGAAGAATATTCTGCAAACTCTTCCATATGTACCCGATTCCATTTAGCAGTCATTTTGAGGAAATCTGAATAAAAAGCACCCGCAGAAATCAAAGCTTTACTTTCCCATCTCAAGCGTCCGTTTGTATGCCTCAAGCACCGCTTCTGCAGCCGATGAGCGGAATGCACCTTTCTCAAGG
>USPP01000175.1 GCA_900556615.1 uncultured Eubacteriales bacterium | reverse complement strand
AAAGAAATCTTGAATACAAGGATCTCTTCGGTGCAAATTCGGTATTCTACAATGCGGTCGTTGCCCCCCTTGGCGGAATGAAGGCGCGCGGAATGCTGTGGTATCAGGGAGAAGGCAACGTAAGTGCCAATCCTGTCAGCGGCATCTTCTATAAGAAGGCGATCGAAATTCTTCACCGTGAATACAAAGGACTGTTTTCCGAAAGGGAAGACGAGCGTTTCCCTCTTATCTGTTCTCTTCTTTTTCCCTGGATATACGGTGACAACGGGGATGTAAGAATGGGCTACATAAATCAGGCGATGACCGATGCTGCAATGGATAATCCAAACGAGATAGCAGTCGCTCCAATATATGATCTTCCCGCAAAATGGTCCTATTTCTATGATTACCACCCGATTCACCCTACAAATAAATACGGAGTCGGTGAACGTCTCGGAAATCTGATGCTTTCCAATTCATACGGTGAGGACGGACTTAAAACCGCAGCTTATTTCAAGAAATCCGTTCGCAAAAAAGGAGCGCTTGAGTTACATTTTGAGACCTTCGGCAAAAATCTTATTTGCTCCGGACATAATCTCCGCGGCTTCTATATCTGCGGTAAAAACGGAACGTATATTCCCGCTGATGCGGAAATTGTTTCCCGCTCCGCCGTGCGTGTTTCAAGCGAATTTATTTCCTCTCCTTCCGCGGCTTGCTATCAGCTTGGGGATCTTGAAAACGACGGAAATCTCTTCTGTGATTCTCTCCCGGTTGCGCCTTTTGCAACCGAACGCAAAAAACCATTGTCAGTCGCTATAAAGCCTTGGCTGTTTTCCGACGTCGATTCTCAATTCCGCTTCGGGGGAGGAAGCGACCTGAACGTTTTCAATTATCCGATACGTTTTCCCTCTTCTGACAGCTCGCTTTGCTTTGATCCTGCCTATCATGCCGTCCGTATCGTGAATACCGCAGGCGGTAAGACCTTCGGAATGTATTTCAAGGCGGAAAAAACGATGCCGCTTGATCTTTATCATTATTCCTCGTTAAACTTTACCGTATACTCCCGTCCTGAAATCAAGGTTTCCGTAAAGCTTACTCTCCGGAACGGAGACACTGTTTCAGAACGGATTTACTGCGCGTCTGCCGAGAGCAAGCCGGGGACAGGGATAGTCGAATGTACTGTACCGTTCAGAATAAGTCCCGATACCGTAACTGAAAAAATGGAATTGATTCTTGATGCTTCCGAGCTCTCCTATCCCACGGCTGCGATAGGAAATCTTGCTCTTATTCCCAAAAAATCCTAATTTTTTTCCGAGCTGCTGCATAATGCATCGGCTCTTTTTTATTTCTTTAAGATTCGGAAAAAAAGTTTCAAAAGATTTTCAAAATGGGTTGACTTTATCGAAAAAATGATGTATGATACCCAAAGCGAATTTGAAATATCCGCAAAAGAACCAAAAATTTGCCTCAAAGGCGAAATCGGAATGTTTGTAAAAGGAGATGATACTCATTTTACCGCTTGAAAAGCCAACTCCGGAAATTCTATCTGCTATTTCCGAAAAAGGTATTTCCGAAGACTCGATTTATGCTCTTGTTTCCCTTGATCTGAACATCGACGGAAACTACGGAGAAAGCTGGCTCATTGCCGACCGAGAGAGCATGACTATCCACTGTTTTTCGTCGCCGGATCACGTTTCCGATGATGAAAAATATCCTCATGACAAGAAAAAGCCGCGCGCATCCTTTGATCAATATTTTGCCTATGATATAGGTGGCTATTCCGGGTGGTATGTGGATAATTTTGTTTCTTCAAACCGTCTTCTGGCAAGGAAGGGAGCGCCGTTTGTCCGAGATCCCGAACTGGATGAAAGAGAAAACCGTGAAAAAGAAATCGAGTATGGGAAAAAGCTTGATACCGTTGTCATTGCATTCTGCACCAATGCGAAGAAAAAACGCCTTTTTGCCTTTATCGATATTCTTGAAAGGCTTCAAAAGGGAGAGATACTCGAAAACGACGATCCGCTTTTTGATCAGTTTAACCTTAAATGCCCTAAATGCGGACGTGTGTATAAGGATCAGGAACGCCGCATATGCGAATACTGTACCAATAACTCTGCGGTATTTAAGCGCCTTATCCGCTATTGCTCCGATTACAAGGTTATGATGGGAACCGTAATTGTGTGTATGATTCTCACCTCCGCCATTTCTCTGATTACTCCTATTTTGAACGGTAAGGTGCTTTTCGACCAGGTTATCACTCCGCCGAACGGAGAGGGGACACTCGGCAGACTTCACAGTGAAAGCTGGGTATATATTGTTGTAGGCGTCATCTTCTTTACCGCGATTCTGTCGCTTATTATTAACATAATACAGAACAGAGCCAACCATAAGCTTTCAGCGCGGGTTACGCAAAGAATGAAAATGGATGTTTTTACGGCTCTGCAGACAATGTCTCTTTCTTATTTCAGCCGAAACCCGACCGGACGTCTTGTAAATCATGTGAACAATGACGCGGCAAAAGTCCGTCAGTTCTTCATCGACGGCATCCCGAATCTTGTGATAAACAGTCTCAACTTCATAGGACTTACCGTGCTGCTGTTTATCATGAATGCGAAGCTCACGCTGATCGTTTTTATTCCGGTTCCGATTATTGTACTTATCTTCAAGTTTTCACTTCCGAAGCTTTGGAACTCTTTCAGCAAGCTCTGGAAGCGTAATTCCGACATGAACTCGATGTTGAACGATTCTCTATCCGGAATCCGCGTCGTCAAGGCATTTGCAAAAGAAACCGATGAAACACACCGCTTTCATTATTTTACTCAGCGCTGTATGGAAACCGGTCTTACCTGCAATAAGATACATCTTTCCATTTTTCCTGTTATCTCTCTTCTTATCGCCATGTCGAGTAAAGCTATATGGGGATTCGGCGGTATTGAAGTCATGGGAAACAATATGACTTACGGTGAATTTACCACTTATTTCGGATATCTCGGAATGATATTTGGTCCGCTTAACTTCTTTACCAACTTCGCGAATCTTATGACCGACGTAATTAATTCGGCGCAGAGAATGTTTGAAATTATGGATACGGTTCCCGAAATATGCGATGCTCCGGACGCTGTAAAAATACAGCCGCTTCAGGGAAGCGTGGAATTCAAACGCGTATGCTTTCATTATGCTCCTAACCGTCCGATTCTGAAGGATGTCAGCTTCAAAATAGAAGCAGGGCAGCATGTCGGACTTGTCGGACATACCGGCTCAGGGAAAAGTACCATCGCCAATCTCATTACCCGTATGTACGACGTAATATCCGGTTCCGTTGAAATCGACGGGGTAAACGTGAAGAATATTCAGTCGGAATCTCTGAGAAGAGGAATTGCCATTGTGTCACAGGAAATCTTCCTTTTCCGCGGAACCATTGCCGATAATATTAGATATGCAAAGCCTGAAGCTTCTATAGGAGAGGTAATGGAAGCGGCGAAAGCGGCAAACGCACATGACTTTATTATGTCGCTTCCCGACGGATATGAAACGGTAGTAGGAGTCGGAAGCCGCTCTCTTTCAGGAGGAGAGCGCCAGAGAATTTCTATTGCCCGCGCTCTTTTGCTCAATCCTTCCGTTCTCATTCTTGACGAAGCAACCGCGGCAATGGATACCGAAACGGAACGTCAGATTCAATATGCGCTTGAACGTCTCAGCGCCGGAAGAACCACTATTTCAATTGCACACCGTCTGTCAACGCTCAGAGACTGTGATTTTCTTATGGTGATAGACAATGGCTGCGTAACCGAACTCGGAACTCACTCCGAGCTTATCGAAAAACGAGGAACCTATTACCGTCTGTATAAGCTTCAGGCAGAATCGATGAAGCGCGTACTTCAGGGTATGTGAAAGGAGAACCGACAATGAACGATACAAAGAAAAAAGACGATCTTCTTGATGACGATATTCCGGCACTTGATGACAGAAGAGTATCGGTGCCTCTTACAAAGGAAAATGCGAGATTCTACCGTTCAAAGGGCAATCTTATTTCTCTCGATCTCACTCATGAGAACGGAGAACATGAGGTTTTTGAGCGTGTTGCCGTATTCAGAGCCTTTCCGATCACGGCTCCCGATGAGTTTCTTTCGGTAAGAGAGGTAAGCGTCATTAAAAACGAGCACGGCCAGGAGATCGGCATGGTACGGTATATATCGGATTTTGATGAAGAAACTCAGAAATATTTTCTTGAAGAGCTTGACAGACGTTATTTTACTCCTGAAATTAAGAAAATCAGCTCTGTTAAAGAAAAATTCGGATATTCCTATTGGGATTGTGAAACGACGGCAGGTCATATCGTTTTCGTTCTTAATAACCCTTTCAGTAATATTAGGACTCTTATTGACGGCAGGGTATTCATAAATGATATAGACGGAAACTGCTTCTCGGTACCGGAGCCTTCAAAGCTTGATGCTGCAAGCTACAAAAAGATAGAGATATATCTGTAACGAGATTGCTCGGAAAGGTTTGGTCTTAAATATGAAACTGATGTATGAGCTTCCAGATGCCGACAAGCGTGTGCTTGAGACCGCATCCTCCGGCGAAAGACTGATGTACTGTATTCCGTACAATATTGAAAGCGACAGATTCGTTAAGGGCTTTCTTGCCATAACCGATAAAAGAATATATAAGCTGCTTAACGGGGAACTCCTTCTTACGGTTAATATCGAAGATTCCGATGACTTTCGGGTTGAGGTTATGTACGGAAGCTGTGGATTTTATGTGAGAACCGAAGGGGTATCGCGGCTTGTGTGTCAATTTATATCGGGAAGAAATCTCGCTCGCTACTCGGT
>USPP01000174.1 GCA_900556615.1 uncultured Eubacteriales bacterium | reverse complement strand
TGCAAGCAAATGCGCAATAAAGGCGTTAGCTGTGCACCCGGCGGTATTGCCTTAACGGTAAAGCAAAAGCGGAGATGCCGTATTTTCTGCATCTCCGCACGATTATTTTATTGCTCCCCGGACAAAATGTCGGTCGGATCGGTCTGTCTTTCCCCGATAAGCTTTTGGGTAATTACGTTAAGCTCATAATCCTGAATGCCCGCGCCGGGAGTATCCGGATCCTCTACGGTAACATAATCCGTCACCGTGACCTCCATTTTCAATTTATAATAATTATAGTATTTGGTATCCTTCAAATCTGCCGTGCTTATATACACGCTGTCTTCCATCACGGTGAAATAACAGACGGGTATTTCCGTAAAAAACGTATTATAGATAAATTTATGCTTTACAGTATTCACTTCGTTCCATCTGACAAAGGCAAGACTTCCGTCAAGCGTCAGAATGTATATTCCGTCTGAGGTAATCTGATAGGCAGCGACTTCCGTAAAAACACTCACTTCAGCGGATACCCCGCGATCGTCGTAAACCCTTACATAATTAATTTTGCCGCCGTTTTTAAAATACAGCCTTGCGGAATACTGATCAAACTGTAAGGAAGAAACGGAACGAAAATCGATTCCTTCCTCGGAATAGAGAAGAAGCTTCACTTTATCCGAACTGCCGCCGTTGATAAAATAGATTCCCTCTTTGTCGGCAATGAAGATTCTGCCGTCCCAGCCAAGCAGCTCCTGCGGCTCTGTCGAAAGCTCGGAAATCACGGTATTTACCGTCCTGCTCTCTATATCAAAGCTCTTGAGCGCATAAACTTTTTCAAAAAGCTGCTTATTATCTCCTATTTTGTATTTTCTGTTATCTCTGATATTGATAAGACAGCCGCCGGTGCTTGCCGGTTCTTTTTCCTGCGTGGAATAATACAGCGTTTTTTCCCGTCTGAAGGTAAGATGCGTGTAGAAATGTCTTGCGCGCCTTGTCACTCCCTCCGCGCCTGTTTCGGTATCGGTAAAATAAAACCAATCGGCGTCGTCTCCGGTGTTAATAAGATTCTTTCTCTCGGCATAATAGGTCTCGATAAAATATAAGCTTCCGTCAAGATAAATCACGCGGTCAAGATACGATTCGGCAGGTACAGAGTAAAGAATCTCATATTCTCCCGATTCCAGGTCATAGGCAATCAGCTCCCACGGCACCTCCCGCTCATCCGCCGAGCTGTAAAACTCCTGTAATACAAAGGTTTCCATGTCGGCTTCGGAATAGTCCGTGCCGTCCGATTGGTCATAATAGTAGCCGCCGTTTCCATTGTCACGTTTGGCTCTTGCAAAATACAGCTTTCCTTCATGAAAAGCGGTATATCTGTAGTCGGAAATATCGCATAGAATGCACCGGTGAGTAAAATCGGTGCGGTTATTATGAACACAGTCGGGATCAGTACAAACATAGTTAATCTCAAGACTATTTTTTGTCAGATAAGCAAGCGAGGGGCTTATCCTTCCGAGTATGTCGACGGAGGTTGAATCGAAAAAATAAGTCCTGCTTCCGGCGCGAAAAAAGCGGCTGCCTTCAGAGGCATAGAGATCATAACTGTCGGATACCCCCGAACGGGAGAGCCCGGGAAGATATACCCTTGTATACTTATTGAAGTCGATTTTTAAATATCTTGCACAGGAGGATAGGAGCGTTATCGTTATCAGTATAAAAACGGCTATTTTTTTCATTGCTTCGTTATTCCTTTCGCAAAAAACGATATTATTGTTAATTCTTTTATTATCTCTAATAAAGATTATACTGTTTTTTTCATAAAGTGTCAACACAATTTACAAACCCTTTACAGAATAGCAATAAACAGTCTGTATAATTAGAAACGGATTAATGATTTATCTAATACGGATGAAAGCTATGCTTGAAAAAATTAAAAGGAAAATTTTGAATATTCACGGAAAAGCCGCTGCCTGGTTCGGACTGCATCCCGCAGTCATGGCAATTGTGCTCGCCCTCTCAATAGCTTTTGCAAATGAACTGCTCAGCCGCCGTTCGTTTATACAGGCGGTTGTTTTTATGTTTACAAGACCGCTTGTGTTTCTCTGCAATGCGGTAATCATCCTGGTTTTCGAAGCAATAGGACTTGTTTTTAAGAAGCGCTCGTATATGATGGCGCTCTTTTCTCTGCTGTTTTTGATTCTCGGAATTACGAATTTTATTGTCAGATGCTTCAGACAAACACCTTTTTCATCTATGGATTTTACACTTGTTAAAAGCGTTTTTCCAATCCTTTCGGTCTATCTTTCGGTGGCTGGTCTTATTGCCGCCGCAGCGGGAATTATCGCCGTTGTGATCTTTCTGATTATACGGTGGAAAAAAGCAAAGAAAATTCCGGTCAGAAAAAAATATGCCGCCGTCACTCTCGCCTCCTCTCTTATGGCAGCAGGGTTACTGATCGGATCCGGATACCTCTTCAGGGTATTTCCCGAGCATTTTTCCAATCTCTCCGATGCATACCGCGATTACGGATTTACCTATTGCTTTGCGGCGGGAATAATCGACCGCGGCATCGATAAGCCGGATGACTATGACGATAAGATTAAGGATGTCGTTTCCGACATTCTCTCTACCGATGAAACCAATGAATCCGATTCCCCGCCGCCTGACGGATCGGGTGAATCGTCAGGCGATGTCTCTGACGAACCGAAGGAAAAATACCCGAATATCATATTTGTTCAGCTTGAATCCTTTTATGATCTCAAGCAGCTCTCCGGTTTCGGCTTTTCGGAGGATCCCGTGCCGGTCTTTTCGGAGCTCAAAAACAATTACCCTCACGGAATACTGACGGTTCCGTCTATCGGGGCGGGAACGGCAAATACCGAGTTTGAGGTTCTTACCGGAATGAGCCTTAAATGGTTCGGTGCCGGAGAATATCCCTATGAAACGGTACTTCAAAAGACTACCTGCGAGACGATATGCTATAATCTCGCTTCCCACGGCTATACCTCTCATGCGGTACACAATTACAAAGGAAATTTCTACGACAGATCCAATGTTTTCAGTCATCTCGGTTTTAACACTTTCACGCCGATCGAATACATGAACGGTATAAAAACCAATGCATTGGGATGGGCAAAAGATACTGTACTGACGCGATATGTGATGTCAGCGCTCAAATCTACTGAAGGTCCCGATTTTGTCTACTGCATAACCGTACAGGGGCACGGAAAATATCCCACAGAGGAGCTTGACGACGGTAAGCAGCATATTCTGATAACCGATTATCCCGAAGAAGCCAATGAGACCGGTTTTTCCTACTACGTTGATCAGCTTCATGAGACCGATGAATTCATCGGCGCACTGATATCTTCCGTAAAAGACCTGGGTGAGGATACGATGATTGTGTTCTTCGGAGATCACATACCGAACATAGGAATCAACGAAGAGTGGCTTCCCGACGGCATGACGCTTTACAACACCGAATATGTCATATGGAGCAGCAGGGGAGGCACAGAAAATACCGACAATATCACTTCCTATCAGCTTGCGGCAAAAGTCATGTCTCTTGCCGGGATGAGCGACGGCATTCTTACCAAGCTCCATCAAACATGGCGTGACAAAGATGATTATGAAATCTACCTTGAAATGCTTGAATATGATATACTTTATGGAGAATGCTTTGCTTATGGGGGAAGTTCCCCTTTTAAACCGACAGATCTGAAGCTCGGCATACACGATATCATAATAACCGATGTCAGTGTAATCGGAGAAAGCACCTATGTCAGAGGGGAAAATTTTACAGAGGCAAGCCGAATTTTTCTGAACGGAATCATGCGCACAACCGAATTTCTCGACGAAAATACGCTTGTACTGCCGGAAATTGAGGTTAGTAACCGGGATGTGATAAAAGTCGTCCAAATTACCGACGGAATTTTTCAGTTGGGGCAGACCGAAGAATATCGGATAAACGGCAGTACCAAAAGCAAATAACCGCGGCTGCTCTGATTATCATAAAGCTATCATACAAAATCCGCAGAGGGTATTGTTCCCGAATCAAATTTGTGTTATAATGGATTTTGATATATATAAAGAGTATCTCTAAAATGCAATGTTCACAGACAGCAAAGAGGTTTTTCGTCAGTCAAAACAAAAATTCCGCAGACGGCGTATCCATCTGTCAAGGATTTCTGTGACAAACGACGTAAACCGGTTCGAGCCGGATTGGGGCAGTGAATTTTTAGAAATTCCCTAAAAAGCAGGTCCCCGGAAGAATAAAAATTCAACCGAGTTTTAATGAAAGGACATAATAAACAGATATGAATACCGATATCGTAATCGTCGGAGCCGGTCCTGCCGGTATTTTCACGGCGCTTGAAATGATAAGAAGAGGTTCTAAACAAAAAATCGTTATGCTTGATAAGGGGGCGGCAATCGAAAACAGAAAATGCCCTAAGAGCAAAACCAAGCAATGTGTAAACTGCAAGCCTCACTGCCATATTACTACCGGATTTTCAGGCGCAGGCGCTTTCTCCGACGGAAAGCTGTCGCTCAGCTGTGAGGTTGGGGGCGATCTTCCGCAGCTTATCGGAGAAGACCTGGTACAGGATACAATCGGTTATGCCGACAAAATTTACCTTGAATTCGGCGCCGACGAACATATTGAGGGACTGGACAACACCGAAGAAGTCAAAGACATACGAAAGAGAGCGATTCAGGCAGGGCTTCGCCTCGTTGACTGTCCCATTCGCCATATGGGCACTGAAAAAGCTCATGGGATATATCTTTCAATAGAAAAATATCTTCAGGATAACGGCGTGGAAATGCTGTTCGGATGCGAAT
>USPP01000173.1 GCA_900556615.1 uncultured Eubacteriales bacterium | reverse complement strand
ATGAATTTAAATGGTCAAAATTGCGGATTTCATCCGCAAAACCCGATTTCGTGGGACAGTCGCACGTTGGTGCGACTGTCCCTATTGCCTTAAGAAAGTATGATAGGCGTTTTTATAGGGTTTTATTGAATATGATTTACAGCAAGCTTGACAAATCCGAAAGCGCGTGGTAATATATCAAAGGATACAGATTATGAAGGAGAAAAAATTGAAAAGACTGTTTACTCTTCCGAATATGCTGACCTGTTTGCGTATGGTCGGTGCGGCATCACTGTTATTTTTTGCCCTGCCGTCGTCAGCATTTTATGCTGTCTATGCAATAAGCGGAATTACCGATATGCTGGACGGTTTTCTTGCCAGAGCGATGAAGCAAGAGAGCGAATTTGGTTCCAGACTTGACAGCGTGGCTGACTTACTGTTTTATTCGGTAATGATTTTCAAAGTATTTCCGTTTTTATTAGAACAGATGCCGATGTGGCTTTGGTATCTTGTCGGAGCAATTGTATTGATTCGTGCAGGTTCATATTTTGTTGCTTTCTGTAAATATCACCGTTTTGCTTCTCTGCATACTTATATGAATAAGCTGACCGGACTTCTGATTTTTCCTGTGCCATATTTACTGAATTGGTCGTTCGTTAATATATACTATACGATTATATGTATCTCTGCGGGGGTTGCTTCATCGGAGGAACTGTTAATCCATCTTCGTGAGCCAAGCTACAACGAGCGCAAAAAAACAATTTTTGATGGGAGAAGAAAAGGATCGTGATATCCGATACCGTAAAATACCGAAGAATACACAGTGATGCAGATCTGATCGTTTTTAGGAAAAATGAGAGAGGCACCGTGTTTTCAAGGGAGAACGCTGAAGTATTTTATGTTACGGTCGAGAAAGAGGGTTGGCATTTTTGCCGAAGCCTGATAATGAAGTACAAAAAACGTTTATCATACAAAAAAGTATGGTAAACGTTTTTGCTTTACATACCTTGCCCCGAAGGTGTAGTGTGTTATACTTTATATTTGTTTGAGTGAAATATTTTTTTACGGTAAAATGTGAAATAAAATACCACCCTTGGATTCGCCTTGATCGGTGCGAGATAAAATCCACCCTCTCGCCCGTCGAGGCGAAATTCGCATTCCGAAGGAATAGTTCACTGCAAAAGGCAATTTCGTCTACCCGTAAGAGTGGATTTCGTTATGAACGCGCCGATAAGCCGATAATTTGAGAATAAACCTTGGTTATTGGACGCGTTCATTGAAGTACAGTCCTTTCTATTTGGCGGAGCCGGCAGTTTTTATCGACGGTTTGCCGCCTGACCTTTGCGCGTGCCAAGCATTGAGGTGTTTTTATTTATTTAGATTTAGCTCAGCATAAGTTCCAGCAGGCTTTTTGCAGGCTCCGTTTTCACAGAGATAAAATTGTGCACCGTTCTCCGGAATCGGATAAGAGGCGGTAAAGGGCGCGATTTCTGACAGCAGATCTTGATTTACGGAAGTTTTATGGAGGATAACCAGATC
The DNA here is from genome assembly GCA_900556615.1 of uncultured Eubacteriales bacterium. Lineage (GTDB taxonomy): Bacteria > Bacillota > Clostridia > Oscillospirales > CAG-272 > Colimorpha_A. The sequence goes on along the minus strand of USPP01000173.1, from coordinate 3,321 downwards.
GTCTGCTGTATGGGTTCTTAAATATCCAATAAGCTCTTCCGGCAATTGTTCGCTGCAAATTATCAGTTCTCTGTGAGGAAAGAGAGCACCGAAAAACGCGAGAAGGGAAAAGCAGTAACCGGCAGGGTACTCATGTATTCTTCCGGTGATATAGCGGAGCTGTTTATCTGCCCTTGTGCGCCATTCGTTTTCTCCGGTGAGCGCTGCAAGACGTACAAGAACCTCGGCGGCAACTGAATTTCCGGAAGGAATTGCGCCGTCATACAGTTCTTTCGTGCGTGCTATAAGCTTTTCAGCATCGTCGGCAGTCATGAAATAACCGCCGTTTTCTTTATCCTCAAACAGTTCTGTCATCTGACGGGCGCGTATGATTGCCTGTTCTAAATATTGAATATCGAAAGTGGCATTATACAGTTCAAGCAGTGCGAGCGCGCAAACGGCATAATCGTCGAGCTGACCGCTGTTTGCTGCCTCTCCGCCGCAAAACCTTAAATACAGACGGTTATATTGGTCTGTCATATTTTTTTGTATAAAATGATATGCGTCGACTGCTGCTTCTGTGTATTCCTTTCGGTTAAGAATCTTCCCGGCGCGTATCAATGCGATTACCGTCCATGCGTTCCACGACAGAAGGATTTTTTCATCACGATGAAGCTGAATACGTTTTTTTCTGTATTCCCGCAGATGCTTCAGTTCTTCGTTGTCCGCCCATGATAAATGGTTTCCTTCGCCTATACGGTTGGGAATATTACCGCCTGCGAAATTCCCTTTTTCAGTGATATGATACCGCCTGCAAAACTCCGTTCCTTTTTCTCTGCCGAGAATATCGATGATCTCTTGACGAGTGAAAAGATAGTATTTGCCTTCTTCTCCTTCGCTGTCGGCGTCCTGCCGCAGAAAAAACCGCCGTCCGGGTTCTTTAGTTCTCTTAGAATATAATCGGCGGTTCTACCGGCAATTTCCGCGTAGCTTTCTTTTCCTGTCAATTGATATGCTTCAAGATATGCGGGAATTAGAAGGGCATTGTCATAGAGCATTTTTTCAAAGTGAGGAATTAACCATTTTTCGTCGGTGGCGTATCTTGAAAATCCTCCACCGATTTGATCGAATATGCCGCCGCAAGCCATTGAGAAGAGGGTATGCTGAACTATATCCAAGGCTTCGGCATCTCCGCCGTTTTCATAATAACGCATCAAAAACATCAGACTGTGAGGCGTGGGAAATTTCGGAGGCTCTCCAAAGCCGCCCCAGATTCTATCGTATCTTTTTTTTAGAAGCAAAAAGGCGTCGTTCGTCATAGCTCTGCGGGGTGATGCCAAATCATTTTTTTCTTTTTTGAATACAGCTTTTGTTATTTTAAGTCCAGCGTCGCAGAGACGTTCACGATCGTTCTTCCAGAGCAGAGCCGTTTTTTCCAGAAGCTCGGTAAGACCGGGCTGCCCATCGTAGCCTTTTCTGGGGAGATAAGTTCCCGCAAAGAATGGAGCTTGTTCCGGCGTCATAAGAATGGTCAGCGGCCAGCCTCCTGATCCGGTTAGAGCCTGACACACGCTCATATATACCGCGTCAATATCCGGACGCTCCTCTCTATCGACTTTAATACATACGAATCCCTGAAGGAGAGCGGCAATTTCTTCATCCTCAAAGGATTCTTTTTCCATTACATGACACCAATGACAGGTGGAATATCCGATACTGAGAAAAATGGGCTTGTTTTCGCGTTTTGCTTTCTCAAAGGCTTCCTTTCCCCAGGGATACCAATCGACGGGATTGTCCTTGTGCTGTAATAAATACGGCGATTTTTCATTTTTTAGACGGTTTGGCATAACTACCTCCGCAATTTACGATATTATGTTTTGAGTATATCCATAATTTCATTCTGCTAATCGGATTTGTTGTTTTTTGAGCGAAATAAGACACTCGTGTCTCAGAAGACAGCGGATGTTGAGGTACATATGGAGTGTTGTTTTGAGAGCAACGCCTTGGAAATTGGCATCGAATAATATCCGACGGAACAGCAATTTGGCAGAAGAAATATTTTCAATTTTCTGGAATTTGCTGTAATATCGGCATAATGATTTTTCTTTTCGCATATTCATGATTATAAAAATCTTTGCTGCCGTTGAAATAATCCGGTGTTGATCGGAACAAGAATTATAATCGAATCAAGGACGCCTCTAAAAAATCACTATCCCAAACCGGTTCGAGCTGTTTTCTGTCATTGGTCACAAAAATTCTTGACAGATATACGCTGTCTGCGGGATTTTTGTTTAGACTGACGAAAAATCTCTTTGCCGTCTATGAACATTGCATTTTTAGAGATACCCTTAAACGAAACGTTTTTGTGATAATGAAGCAGTATTTGATAAAGAATTCAGAGTAAAAACTGAGAATTTGCTGTTCTTTCCGTATAAAAGTTTCAGTGAAAATACATGTGATTTATTATCGTATACAAGAACAAACGGATCTTTCAAAAGCAGACGCGCGGTATTACTTTTATGAAGCCGCCTGACAGGACTTATCCGTGCGGAGACATTGCTTTTCTTCTTTCCGAAAGCATTCTGTTTAAGCTTTCTGAGGTTCAGTCCGCTCATAATGCCAAATGTATTTTTACGGCGGATTTTTAATTTCCGATTATAATGTATAATGCTGTATCATTTTTGATCATAATACTTGACAAAGCGCCGTAAATATGGTAATATAATTAGAACATAGGGAGTAGTTTGCGTATGAACTGCGTTTCAAGTCAACAACCCACGGCTCTGTTCCGATTGGCTTGAATTAAAGAACGAGACTATGTGCGGCGTAGAGTCCGTACATTTCTCGTTTATTTTTTTGCGGTTTACGCGGCTATATGAAAGGAAGGGGAAAACCCAAATGAAGCAATATCTTTCCGAAAAGGAAGAAGTATTGAAAGAATTGAAAACCACCTCTCAAGACGGTCTTGCCTCATCAGAAGCAGAGGCAAGACTTGCTGTTGACGGCAAAAACAGGCTTGCAGAGGGGGAAAAGGTAACGCTTTTTCAAAGGCTGATTTCGCAAATCGCAGATCCGATGGTACTGGTGCTTATCGGTGCGGCAATCGTATCGGGAATCACTTCGGCAATCGAGCATGAATCTCCGACCGATGTTTTCATCATTCTTGCAGTGGTTGTTATTAATACGGTTCTCGGTGTGGTTCAGGAAAGCAAAGCCGAAAAAGCAATTGACGCGCTTAAGGAGATGGCGGCGGCGACCTCTAAGGTTATTCGCGACGGCAAGCATATTACGGTAAAGAGTGAAGAGCTTGTCTGCGGAGACATTGTTATTCTTGAAGCGGGG
>USPP01000172.1 GCA_900556615.1 uncultured Eubacteriales bacterium | reverse complement strand
CGCAGCGGCACAACAATCATTGTGCGGTATTGCCTTAAAAATTCGATTTGTCATAAAGTACGGATAGGATTTTTGGCGATTTCATATCTGCTTCTGATATAAATTTAATTAGGTGTATGGCATAGTCCGGGCAGGAGGCATTTGGCGGTATTCATGATTTGTCGGTCTTTCGGTGTTAATTCTGTTTTTCTGCTTTTGTTTTTTTCTCATACGGTCAGAATTCGGATTATCGGTCTGATATGCTGTATTTCTTTTCTATTTCGGAAAAATCAAAATGATATCTCGGAATATATCCGGTTATTTCAAGCTTGATACAGAGTGCATCATAAAACATCCGATATCCGATTGTGCTCGGATGGATGCCGTCGGCAGAAAGCAGAGGCTTGTAATCATACCCCATAGCCGTTATTGCCTGTCTGAATATTTCGGAATAAAATATAACCGGAAGGTTATGATCACGGGCGGTGCGGCAAACGATATCAGAGATTTGATTCATTCTCGGAATATATTCATTCAGCGGAACACCGTCGAGAATCGTGTCGGATTCGTAGAGATAAGGCTGTACCAGAATGATACTTGCGTCGGTCTTTTCAAGAAGCTCCTCTACAAGCTCGCGGTATTCCTTTTCTACTGCTTCAATCGGGGATTTGTCAAACCATGCGTTGTTGGTTCCGATATTGACGATAAGATAATCCGGATTAAGATCGTAAACAAAGCTTTGAAGCTCATTTCTCAGGTGTTGAATCCAATATCCGGAGTGACCGGTGTTGTATACCGTGATGTTATCCTCCGGAAAATTCGTCTGAATATAATCATTGAACATGGTCACATAGTTATTTTGACCGAGATCGGTGGGATCGCTTCTGTCAAGACGGTAGCCGTCTGTTATGGAGTCACCGGTAAATACAACTGTGGAATTTTTCAAAAGTCCGCTTTTTCCGTATTCAGGATTTTTAGGGATATCTGTGGATTTCATTTCTGTTGTCACCTCTTTATTTTCGGTATTTAAAGTATTCGGGGGATTGCTTTGAGCCGGCGCACAGGAGGTTAACGTTACTGCCAATAGAATGACTGCGATTGACTTTGCCGTATTCATTCGGATAAAACTCCTTTTTGATTATTTTCGATACCGATATCAATAATAATTATAATCTTTCCAAATAAAAATGAAAACAGTTAATATGTGCCTAAACCATGAATATATAACACAAACAGCGGATTGAATGCTAAGGAATCTGAAGGGCACCTCTAAAAAATCGCTGCTCTAAACCGGTTCGAGCTGTTTTCCGTTATTTGTCACAGAAATTCTTGACAGATGGAGATGCTGTCTGCGGAATTGTTGTTTAGACTGACGAAAAAATCTCCTTGCCATCTATGAACCTTGAATTTTTAGAGATACCCTGCATAAATCGTCAACGGAGCTTTCCGGCAGATTGATTGCCGACATCGTTAAAAGCCTTGAATGATTAAGGCAATGCGGTTAAGGCACAAGCCGTGAACCCGGCGGTGTTGCCTTAACCTATTCCTGTGTTTTTTGCATTGCCGTTCAAAAAATCATCTCGGAAATCGGCATAGTCGATTGATTCAGCGATTCCTTAAAAGCATTCATACGAATCAAAATAACATTGAAACGATTTTTCGATTGCGGACGCCGGTACATAAGATTAAGGCAATACCGCGCAATTACCGGCTAATGCCTTTGTTGCGCATTTGTTTGCATCTTTTCCGTCATACTTTACAACTTTCGTCGGCAGAGGAGTCACTCTTGCCTTCTCAATTTGTATTGTCTGACGAAAAATCCGGCGGCGCAGCGGCACAACAATCATTGTGCGGTGTTGCCTAAATTTTAATATTATGTGTCCATTTTGTAATAAATAAAAAAGGGATATGGACATGACAGGAGAAAAAGGGTATAATATATTCTGTATATTTCAGGCGGATTGTGCGCTTATTCTGACGCAGCCGAGATTTTCACTTTTCGGTAGCATAGCTGTCTCGGATACCGTACTGAAGATCAAATCCCTTCCAGTATTGAAACAGGACGGGCTTGCTTAGAATAAATTGGGAGTAGAAAATGTTCGGATATGTGACTCCGCTCACCGAAGAGCTTAAAGTCAAGGAGCATATTTTTTATAAAAGCGTTTACTGCGGACTTTGCAGATGTATGGGAAAGCATGTGTGTACGGAGTCAAGGATTACGCTTAGTTATGATGTGGTGTTTCTTGCTTTGATCCGATTTGCACTGAGCGAAGAGAAGCTCGAATTTGAGACAGGCAGATGTGCCGCTTCTCCCTTTAAGAAAAAGGTTTTTGTTCAGACGAATCCTTCGCTTGAATACTGTGCGGCGGCGGGAGCGCTGCTGGCTTATCACAATCTGGCGGATAACGTGGAGGACAGCAGGGGCGTTTCAAAAGCCGGGGCAAAGCTTTTGCTTTCTCTGTCAGGGAGAATGAGAAAAAAGGCTGGGCTTCCGGAGCTTGACAAAGAGCTTGCAGGAAAGCTTTCGGAGCTTTCCGAGGTGGAACAAAGTGAAAATGCTACTCTTGATTCAGCGGCGGTGAAATTCGGTGAGCTTCTCTCGGCGATTTTTGAATATGATCTCAACGGAACCCGTAAAAGACTTGCCTCGGAAATCGGATATCATATCGGGAAATGGATATACACGGCGGATGCTGCCGATGATTTTATTGACGATAGCAAGGGTGGCAGCTTCAATCCCCTTTTATATATAGATAAAGAATCGCTCAGATGCTCTATGAATCTTGAGCTTGAGGCAGTTTCCGCTGCAGAAACGCTGATTTCTTATACCGATATCGGTATAAAGAATATAATCGAAAATATAATATATCTTGGGATGCCGTCAAGAATGGAGAAGATTCTCTCCCGATATCCTGACGAAAAGCTCCCGTACATACAGAAAGGAACGTCAATAGATGACCGACCCTTATAAAGTTCTCGGCGTTTCGAGAGACGCCTCTGATGACGAAATCAAAAAGGCTTATCGCGAGCTTGCGCGTAAATATCATCCCGATAATTATGCCAACAGCCCTCTCGCAGATCTTGCAGAAGAAAAAATGAAGGAAATCAATACTGCCTATTCCGATATACAAAAGGCAAGAGCAGCAGGAAACAGTGATCAAAGCGGAGCTTATTCCGAACAGACCTACGGCGGGAGCACCTATACCGGAGAGAATGCCGAGGAATTTAAAACAATACGCGAGTATATCAATGCCGGACGGTATTCCGACGCCGACCTGCTTTTGAATTCCCTTTCGGCAAATGCGAGAAATGCGGAATGGAACTTCCTTAAGGGATGTGTGCTTGCTCAGAAGGGATGGTTCTTTGACGCTCAGAAATATTTTGAAACCGCCTGCTATATGTCTCCCGATAATCAGGAGTACAGGGCTGCGCTTAACAATCTCAGAATGAGAGCCTCTTCCTATGGAAGGGGATATACAACTTCAAAGTCGGGAGGGACTTCGGGATGCGATATTTGCAGCGGACTGATCTGTGCCGATTGCCTCTGTGAATGCTGTGGCGGTGACCTTATAAGCTGCTGCTGAGGTATCTCGGGAAAGGACTGATAAAGAGAATGAACAGAAAAGAATCGGTTATGAGAACGCGGAAGCTTGCCGTTTCGGCAATGCTCAGTGCACTTGGCGTGGTTATCCTTTACCTCGGCTCTGTTATCAATGTTCTTGATCTTACAATGGTTGCGATTGCCTCGCTCTTTGTTTTTTTTGCTGTGATAGAGCTTGGAACTCCGTTTCAATATTTGATTTACGCTGTGACGGCTTTACTTTCCATGTTTCTTCTTCCCGATAAATTTGCCGCGCTGACCTATCTGCTTTTCGGGGGAATCTATCCGGTTTTTAAGGCGATGTTTGAACGGCTTCACTATGTGATTTCCTGGATACTGAAATTCAGCTTTTTCAATACCGTGCTGTCCGTGATTGTGGCGGTGTCGGTCTATATTATGCATATTGAGGATTCCGAGGTTGGCTTTACGGTTGGCTTATATGTACTCGGAAATGTAACATTTCTTCTTTATGATATAGCGACTACTCAGCTTATCACGTTATATCTTGTGAAGCTTAGACAGAGATTTCGCGTTGATAAATATTTTAATCGACAAAATGCTCAAAAAAATGCTCCGGACATTGACAAATCCAATCGTAAAGAGTAAAATATTGATACATTAATTTTATCACTGTGAAAGAGAAGATATGCTGAGAAGTATGACAGCCTTCGGGCGAGCTGTCGGTTCTGCCGGCGGGAAAAATTTCGTATGTGAGATCAAATCGGTTAATAACCGGTATTTGGACTGTTCGGTGAAGCTTCCGCGCGCATACGGCTTTCTTGAGGAGAAAATCATCGGATTTATTCGAGGAAGCGGAATCTCAAGAGGAAAAATTGAGGTTTATATCGGTATTGAGGTGACGGAAAGCCTCGGTGCCGCCATTGAACCGGACTATTCCTATGCGGAGGCATATATTTCCGCTTTGAAGGGGTTAAGAGACAGGTTTGGTCTTTCCGATGATATCAGTACGATGAGCGTTGCTCAGAATCGTGATTTGTTTATTGTAAAGAAGCCGGAGGAGGACACCGAAAAGGATTGGGAAGATTTGCTCCCTGTTCTTTCGGAGGCTTTTTGCCGCTATAATGCTTCCCGAGAGAAGGAGGGGGCACATCTCCGAGAGGATCTTCTTATTAAAAAGGAAAATCTTCAAGAGCTTACGGCGCAGATATCTGTGCTTTCCGAAAGGAATATTGCTTCTTACCGCGAAAAGCTTGAATCACGTCTGAGACAGACACTGGATGGTCTGGATATACAGTTTGATG
>USPP01000171.1 GCA_900556615.1 uncultured Eubacteriales bacterium | reverse complement strand
CGTGTATAAGTCTTTGATAATTATTGTTCTCGGAGATATGGACGGCGATGGACTTGTTACTATGTCCGATGCGGAAACAATTCTGTACCTATCAAATGGAATGAAGCTTTCCGAGAGCATATATGATTTGCCGGCAGGCGATCTTGACCAGGACGGAAAGCTTACCTCTGCCGATGCTTATCTTGCTTATATGAGAATATAAATCAGGAAAAATGCCCTCGCCTCCGAATTCGGCGGCGGGGGGTATTCGGTAATCATCGAGGGGATAAGCTCTGCCGACTTACCGTCGGAACGCGCGACGTCAGGGCAGAAAAGTGATGAATTGGAACTTAAGGCTATACCACACAATGATTTTCGTACAGATGTGCCGCCAGATTTTTTGTCAGACAATACAAATTGAGGAGGCAAGAGTGATTCCTATGCCGACGAAATTTGTAAAGTATAACGGAAAAGAGGCAAGCAAATACGCAAGGCTTAGCTGTGCACCCGGCGATGTTATTCTCTAAATGAAAATGCTATAGCAGCAAATGGGAACGGTTGAATAGGATAAAGCGTTAGGTAAAATAAATCTATTTTTCAAAAGGCGGATATGTTTCCGTAAACGAATAACGGATGATAACGGAAACTCGTTCTATCACCTTGTGTCTGTGGAGAAACCGTACCATGCTGTGTTGAACGAAAGATATCTTGGGAGAAGATATGATGACAATAAACAAAAATGCAAAATATCTTATGTTTTTCGATCTGGACGGCACCCTGTTATTCGACGGAACAATAGATAATGCAGTAAAAAAAGCGCTTAACGCGGCAAAAAACGCGGGGCATAGAATTATTTTAAATACGGGACGTTCGAGGGCATTTCTTCCTGAAGCTGCTCTTGGGATCGATTGGGACGGCTTAATCTGCGGAACGTCTTATACCGAATACCGAGGGAAGGTTATTATGAATGACTGCGTTCCATCGGAGCTCCTTTTGATTGCGGCGAAATATTGCGATGAAAACCGGCTGCCCGTAAGATTTGAGGGAGTCAGACAGGTACTCACCATGATAGACGGGGATCCTTTCAAAAATATTACAGGAGACTATCGTAAAGTACTTCCTTTCACCGATGATATTTCAAAGGTTACTGTCTGTTGTCCGATAAATGACGGTGCCGCCGAATATTTTGCCCGATATTTTGATTTGGTAAGACTTCCCACTTATACGGAGCTTTTGCAGAAAGGGAAGACGAAGGCTTCCGGAATGAAGCTTATTGCTGAGATCGAAGGAGTTTCTCGCGGTCAGATTGTTGCTTTCGGTGACAGTCTTAACGACAGAGGTATGCTTGAATACGCAGGGATTCGTGTTGTTATGAAAAATGCGCCTGCAGAGCTTGATCTGCTTGCCGATATCAGAACCTCCGAGGACATTACCGGAGTTTCCGAGATTATGAACAGATACTTTATATGAAGCTATTCAGGTGAGAGGAAATAAAATGCGTATTAGGCATACGAAAATTATAATACCCGTTATTATAAGTCTATTATTGATTGCAAGCTTTGTGATATTTTTGTTTTACGACGGAATTTTCCACTTCAATAATCCGTCAAAGACCGATTATCCTATCAGAGGAGTGGATGTTTCGTCATATCAGGGAGATATCGATTGGCAGGTGCTTTCCTCCGAGGGAATATCTTTTGCTTTTATCAAAGCAACAGAGGGAAGTGCTATGGTCGATAACAAATTTGCATACAATTATTCTGAGGCTCGGAAAACGAAGCTTAAGATCGGAGCGTATCATTTTTTTAGTTTTGACAGTTCTGCCGAGACACAAGCCGATAACTTTATTGCAGCAGTTGAAAGATTTGACGGTATGCTCCCTCCGGTAATTGACCTTGAGCTTTACGGGGAGTATATGGATACTCCGCCGGACAAAGATCATGTAAATGAACAACTTAACATTATGATTTCCCGTCTTGAGGCGCATTACGGTCTGAAACCGATACTGTATGTTACCGAAAAAACCTATGACATGTATGTTGCCGGAGGATATGAGAATATCGATATTTGGTTTAGAAATGTTTTCTCTTCTCCGAAGCTTTCCGACGGAAGAGAATGGACATTTTGGCAGTTTTCAAATCGGCACCGCCTGAGCGGGTATGACGGTATAGAAAAATATATTGACATGAATGTATTTTGCGGAACAGCAGAGGAATTTGCCGACTACACTGAAAACGGGAGGGAGAGTATTCTTTCCTGAAAAAATTTGCCGGTAATATAGGTGCTCGGTTATGTAAATAAAGATTCTACTGACTCCTGAGAAGAATAAGGAAAGCGGAAAGCTCCTTTCTTCTTTGTGTGTGAGGATAGAAATTCAATTTCACTTAAGGTAATACCGTACAATGATTGTTGTGTATCTGCGCCGCCGGATTTTTCTTCAGACAATACCAATTGAGGAGGCAAGAGAACTCCTCTGCCGACGAAATTTGTCAAGTATGACGAGAGGCAAGCATATGCGCAATAAAGGCGTTAGCTGTGCACCCGGCGTATTGCCTTAAGGAATATCTCTAAAACCTCGCTGCCTCAATCAGGCTTGATCTGTTTACCGTCTTCGTCACAAAAATTCTTGTCAGATATGTACTCTGTCAAGGATTTTTTGTTTTGACTGGCGAAAAAATCTCTTTGCCCTCTGTGAATATTGATTTATTAGAGGTACCCTATAAAAAATGTTGAAAATGCTTTCCCGGTTCTTTCAGGAGCCAACTTGAATTTCCATGTATCAAACATAAGCTTCATTCGCTGCAAGATGTGATCTCCTATTAAAAAATAAAAAAACATGCTTGACAAATGGCATAATGTATGATATACTCATCCTTGTAAACGTTTACATTAATACAAAAGCAATAAACAAGAGGTGATGTCCGTTTTGAAAAAAATATTTGCTGCGGTATTTGCTATGCTGACTCTTCTGTCAGCGGTTTCATGCGCCGATAAAAGGGAATCAACGGTAGGAAGCAGCGATACGACAGGTAAACCGGCTGTATCGTCAGATGCTGTAACGAGCGGCGAAACTACGCTTTCCGCTCCGGAATTTCCTGATGACTTAACAGGGGACGGATGTGATATCGTAATTTTTGATCAGGGATTCTGGCACTATACTCCGCTTGACGTAATTGATGTGGGAGTCGTGGAGATGAATAATGAAGGTCTTAACGATGCTGCGTATAATCGTGACAGACTGACAGAGGAAAAGTTTGACGTCAGGATCGTTCGCCGCACAGAACCGGAGTGCTATGATTCCTATAATAATCTTCAAGTGCTTGTCGACAGCGGAGACTGTGATATTGACTTGTGTCTGTTAAGAACGGCTATTCTTACTCAGGCTATTACAAATAACATTCTTACCGATCTTGACAGTGGATCGCTTACTTATTTCAATCCCGATAACCCATGGTGGAACAGCAATTCCTATGAGTCGCTTTCTGTTAACGGGACTCATTATGGAGTCTGCGGTGATTTTACCATTACCGACGATCTTTCTGTTTGGGCGCTTTACTTTAATAAGACGATGCTTTCCGATCTCGGTCTTGAAAACCCATATGACCTTGTGCGGGAGGGTGACTGGACCTATGATAAGCTTTTTACAATGGGACAGGCTGCCTCCGCTGATATTGATGGCGTTTCGGGTATGACATATGAGGATCGATGGGGCGTTACTTATATAAGAGATACGGTTTCCGGTATGATCAATTCGGTTGGCGTTGAAATCGGTCAGAAGGATGAAGACGATATTCCTTATATGACCTTCTATACCGATGAAAATGTCAGAAAAGTTCAGTGGATTTATGAAAAGCTTTATAATCTCGATCAGTGCTATAATATTCATGCCCGCGGAGGCGATGAAGTAAAAATATTTACCGACGGTCGCGCATTGTTTACTTTCGGAGCTATCTACTATGCACCTCAGATGAGGAGTACAAATACCGATTTCGGAATCCTTCCGTATCCGAAATTTGATGAAAATCAGAAAAACTATATTTCGTCTACTTCTCCTCTTTCACTTACGATTCTCTGTACACCGAAAAATAACAAAAATAATGCAGCGCTTACGGGAGCTTTTATGGAGTATTATTCATATCTCGGCTCCGAAAAAATTGTTCCCGAATTTTACGATAAACTTCTTACCTGGAAAGTTGCGCGCGACGACGAGTCGAGAGAGATGTTTAACTATATTTTCGATGATACCCATACGATTTACGATATCGGAAATATCTTTAATTTCGGAGATTTTTCCTTTTGGTTGGTTGACATGACGCTTTACAGCGATATCAATATTTCCTCACTTTGGGCTAAGTATGAAACGAAAACCCAAGAAGCCATAAAGGCTATGCTTGAGGCTATAGATTCATAAAAAGAAAGGATTGCTATCATGAAAAAAGTACGTAAAATTACAGTTATCATTTTTGCGTTTATGATGACACTTGCCATGCTTATTCCGGTAAACGCTGCGGGAAACAAAACAATTTATATTGCCGATTCCGGAGACGATTCTGCCGATGGATCGGAGACAACCCCGGTCCAAACGCTTGACGCTGCCTATAAGCTTCTCGGCAAAGACGGAGGAACAATATGTGCGGCAGGGGCTGTTACCATATCGGGAGAAGCCGGGCGCTCTCTTTGCGAAGCGGCTGATAGCTATGGTCCGGTCACGCTTACGGCGAAGAAAGACGCAGTGGTTACTGTTACCGGCGCGGGTTTGTGGCTTCCGACGGATACGGTGATCGAGAATATCAAATTTCATTTTACCTATAAGGATTTTAACTCTTATTTTGTCGCTAACTGCAATAAGTTGGTGATCGGAAAGGGTGT
>USPP01000170.1 GCA_900556615.1 uncultured Eubacteriales bacterium | reverse complement strand
GGATCCGCTCCGGTGTAAGCGTCGGTTTTTAACTATTAATCGGCAGTTTTCTCACATCCTGATTTCCGAAATAATTCTTTTTGCAATAATTTCCGCAAGCCTGTGATATCCGGCATCCGTCAAATGACAACCATCGTCAAAATATTCGGCCTTGTCAAGCAAAGCTTCGGTTTCTATCAAGCAGATATTTCTTTCTCCCGCAATTTTTCGCTGTATTTTGCGAAGCTTAATGAGATTTTCAGTAAAGCTTCTCACATAGATTTCGCTGAATATCTCCGATTTCTTTCGTGTCATCGGAGTAATTTCCGCAAGAATTACCCAAGGCGCGGACGGCTGACGCTCAAAATCACAAATCAGTTCCTCCATGCCCCTCTCATACGCCTCCGTCATATCTTCCGAAATAATACCGGAAGGCAGATTCCATGAATGCGTGGGATTTGCATCATTCATGCCGAGCATAAGAATAGCAATATCCGCTTCCGCAACAATTGCCTCTCTGTATTCGGGAGATTTCTTATACGGAGAAGGCTTGTTTTCCGCATAATCCTGGCGATTTATTGCCGTAGCTCCGTTTCTTCCGAAATTTTTTACTGTATATTTCTCTCCAAGCAGATTTCCAAGTACCGACGGATAGGATTTTTTCGTGTCAGACGCCTTAAGACCATAAGTAATGCTGTCTCCAAGGCATAGTATCATTGTTTTCTCTTTCATGCCATTTTACCATATATTTCCTGCATAATCGAACAGTAACACCTTAAGGCAGCACCGCCGGACACACGGCTTGCGCCTTGACGGCATATCTGCTTTCCATATCTGGTCATACTTCACAAGTTTCGTTGGCAGAGCGGCAGCCCTTCCTCCTCTATTTATATCGTTTGACGAAAAACAGGACTGCACATTGTACAGGCGAACCCGGCGGTATTGCCTTAAAATTAACTGTCGGTTAACAAAAAAAGCATATCCTTACTATATAATTAATTTAGCCGATTTTAAAAGTCGACAATTGATGATAAAATCCGTTTTTTTGATGACTTTGCCGACAAAAAAACATCTTTAAGACGAGCAAAGTGAACCACTCACCGAGGTGAGCAATAAAATTTCTTAAGGTAACACCGCACAATGATTGTTGTGCAGTTGCGCCACCGGATTTTTCGTCAGACGATACAAATTGAGGAAGCAAGAGTAACCTCCTCTGCCGACGAAATTTGTGAAGTATGACGGAAAAGATGCAAGCAAATGCGCAACAAAGGCGTTAGCCGGTAATTGTGCGGTGTTACCTTAATTTTTGCCGCAGGGGATAAGTGCACATTTTCCCGCCGCGCGGTTCTCAATGGGAAAATGAATTGGCTAATATAATAATTCAGAATATATTACCCCTGTATCATTACCTATATTAAGCATACTTGCAAATTTCCTGTTGAAACGGAAACAACTGTCCATACATGCCTTGCTGTAATCAGAAAGCTCGATATTCGGATTCATTCTGGTTCTGATCAGGTCTCCGATTCCCTCATGCTCTGCCAAAAGATACTTCACGCCAAGCGGGTACTGAATCCCCTCGACAACACAGCTCGCACAGATATAATCCTGAATCAAAAGAGCTTTTTTCTCATCCTTCTGATAGTTTTCAAAGAGCCAAACAAAAATCTCGGGATTAAAGTTTCCCATAACGCCGCTAAATCCCGCCGCACCATTTTTCAACGTAGCAAGAAGCGTTTGAGCGTTGGCGTTAAAAAGCTTTACTCCGCTTCCTCTTAAAATTTCAAGCCGACGGGAAATAAGCTCCTTGTCGCAACAGGTATCTTTTATAAAGCCGATTCTTCCGCAATCTCTCATCCACAACAGCATCTTCTCGCTGATAAGCCTCTTTTCCGGATACGGGCATTCGTAAAATCCAAGTGATATCTCTTGCGGAAGCTTGGAAATAAGCTCCTCCGTCTGCCCTATCCATTCATCGTCGCCGCAGTCATACGGATTCGTACGGTTTGTTATGAGAACTACACTGTCAGCACCCGCCTCCGCCATTTCATTAAGCTCCTTTATTTGTTTCTCTCTGTCGTCGGAAACATGACCGGAAGCGACAACCGACATAATCCGACCGCCCGGATCTGCCGCATGAAGACTGTCAACCTTGCGCTTGACTGTTTTTACAAGTAAAATTCTTTCCTTTGGCGTCAGTTTGAACATCTCTGAGGACATACATACCGCAAAAATTCCGTGACAGCCTCGTTTCCAATACCATTCGACCAACGCCTCTGCCGCGCCGAGATCAACGCTTCCATCTTTATTGTAGGGCGTTATCATGGTCGGATACACTCCGGAATTAATCTTGTTCATTATAATATAATCCTTTCCGGCATTTTATGCCGTTCTTACTTTATTAGGTTAGGGGTAAAAGCTATGGAAAAGCCGTATTTTCAAAAAATCATGCAAAAATATAACTGTATCTATACAAACGAGACCATCTCTTTATTCTCCTCGATAAACGTACTCAGAAGCGCATATTCCGACAGTAAAAGTATAACCGACTACTCCGAGCACCGCCATTCCTTCTATGAAATACATATGGCGATAAGCGGCGGCATAGACATGCTCATCAATCAAAAGGATACCGTCCATCTCTCACAGGGGCAATACATAATCATACCGAAAAAATGCCTTCATAAAATCACCGGATACGAAAAAGAGGGAGCGCGTTTTGTTATTGCCTTCGATATCAAGGATGATCTCGGTCAAAAAGCCATAAGCAGTATAAATCGCAGACAAATCAGCAAAGACGTACTCCATACTGTTTCATTATTATTGTCGGGAAGCGGGCTGGAGACGAGCAGCTTTCACCAATATTCAGCCTTCTGCGGAATCGCGGTAGAGTTGTTTATCAATTATACCGATGCTTCTCTTCCGGAAAGCAGCAATAACGCCTATATCCGAATGATGCAAAGATATTTAAAAGATAACCGGCATTCCGTGGTATCCATCTCCGATATACTTGAATATTGCTGCTGCACACAGCGCAATATGAACAGAATACTCAAAAAAGAGATGAACACCAACCTGAGTTCAATTCTTGCCGATCATACACTTCATATTATTATAGATCTTCTCCAGAACACCGGGAAATCTCTCCGCGAGATTTCCGAAATCACTGGCTTTTCCAATGAGTATTCCATGAGCCGTTTCTTTAAAAAGCACATGAAAACGCCGCCCCACCGATATAGACGGAACAGCACCGGTGTCTTTAAAGACTGAGACGGCGCTTGGATTTACATCTGCAAACCGATGCGCCGTCTGATAATATTTATTTTGTAAAGGATTCCACCAGGTTATTAATCAGTGAATTATAAGTTTCCACTTTTCCGTTAAGAGCAGAGGAAACGGCATTGTTCTTATCAAAAACAAGCTGTCTTATTACCGTATTGGCATCACAGCCCGAAATTTGAAGGACGACGCCTAAATCAATGGTTAAATTGGAAAATATAATATCAAGCATAGCGGAAGACTCATCATCCTGTGCACGGCGAAGCTTCAGATTCACATCATAATACGCCGATTTTACATCTGTATGCGAAAGATATGCCATATCCTCAAGCACGGTTGCAACCTGCGTAAGTCTTTCGCTGCCCATTAATCTGGGAATAGAGAAGGATGAACTGTGCGCAATATGGATATAGGTTTTATAATTTTCCTGATTCTCGTCATACTTAGGACAGGGAACCATACCGATTACATATTTTGAATCGGCAAAGGATGAGAGCTGATAAAGCTGTTCCTGAGAAAAGAGGGCTCTTCCGTCAAGAAGCGTATCCGCAAGAAGGTTCCCTCCGGGGCGCGGAGAGGCATAGGACGGAAAGCGTGTAATATAAAGCGAGGAATCCTCTGCCCAAAATTCAATAATCTTCTGTATTTTTTCAATATTGGAATCTGTAGTAACCGAAAGCTCCGGGATATCCTGAGCATTTTTTGTTAGAATCAATCCGTCAAAGCCAGCAAACATCGTATCGGTTGCCGCCGGAGTTGAAACAGAACCGAAACGGTCACCGAGAGAAACAACCCCGTCGGCATCAAGATCGGAATATGCCTGTCTGCTCATGGAATGCATGACATCATAAGTCCAGTTATCTTCGTTTACAAGATCATACGGCGTCTTTTCAAAATTAAGCTCTTTTACAAGCTCGGTGTTAAAGAATACAACGCCCGCCGCATTCATCGCCCACATATTGGCGTCGGAAACAAAGAAGTAATTCTTATCGGCAATGCTCGTATCCTTCATAACGGTCTGACTCCAATAAGCCTTATTAAAATCAATGACCGGAATGTCCGATTTTTCATAAAGCATCTCCGTAGTAGCAAGATTAATCTGATACATCGGTCCTGCCATAATTACATCAAAGCAAAGATCGTTTGCTTCCATCATTTCCGCTGCAAAGGTATGTATTTGATTAAATTCTTTATAAAGTACGTCAATTTCGATATTGTATTTTTCATTCAGCTTAAAGTTTCTCCAATAAACCGCTGAGTCAACGTTATTAGCACTGTCTTCAAAAATACCTATTTCCTTGTAATTGGTCCCTCTGTCGCGGTCGAGAAAAATCATCTTCCCTCCGCCGAAATCCTGTTCTTCGAGCTTAGGATCAAGATCCTCCTCCGTTTCCCCCACCGTATCAGAACCGGTATCTGTTCCGCCGGTGTTTTGCGTCCCACCCGTTCCTGTTTCGTCGGGTGATTTATCGTCTCCGCAGGCAAAACAGCAAATAAGAACTGCCAGCGCAAGCAACAATGCGAAAAATTTTTTCATTTGTATTATCCTTTCATTTTCCCTTATAACACTTTATTTAAGGCCTTTATTTAAGGCAATACCGCACAATGATTGTTGTGCAGTTGCGCCGCCGGATTTTTCG
>USPP01000169.1 GCA_900556615.1 uncultured Eubacteriales bacterium | reverse complement strand
CGACCTCTCCCGCATTTCCGCAGGTTCCGGAATAGGGTTTTCCGTTCAGGATCAACCCTGCCCCGAGACCGGTTCCGAAGGTCAGAAAAACCATGTTTTCGGTTCCGGCACCTGCACCGGTACGCCATTCGGCAAGGGCGCAGGCGTCGGCATCGTTCATGATACCGCAGGGGAGATGAAATTTTTCGGACAGCATATCGCATATGGGAACTTCGTCCCAGCCCGGAAGATTCGGGGGAGACAAAATGATTCCTTTTTTATTGTCAAGAGGACCGCCGCAGCTTATTCCGATTGCGTCAGAACGGTATTCTGCTTCAAGCTTTTCAACTTCGGAGAGGATTTTGTTTACGGAGATGTTTTTATTTTCGGTGGGAAAGCTTACGCGTTTTACAATATTACCGTTTTCATCCCCCGATATTACAGCGCATTTTGTTCCGCCGATATCAATTCCAATAAGTTTCATGCTTTGTTTATCGGGATAATTCCCGCCCTTTCAAGAATTTTTTTGAATTGCTTCAGATCACTTCCCCGGGCATCGCTGATAAAATGATTTTTTCCGTGCAGGATATTCCTTTCGGATCCGTACTTCCATTCCGCCAGCAAAAAGGATTTTTCTCTGCCGGAGATATTTCCTGCCGGGACTGCGGAGTGAGCGGGGACTGTTACCGTATCGGACAGAATCCGGCATCCGGTACTTAGATCGGAAATTGTATATGATATAGTAACCTCATCAGGAGATTCATTGTCTGCAACAATCTTAATAATGCCGTTATTGTCCGGTTCATCAAATAATAAGACTACAGGTTTCTGAACATTTTTTATGTATTCGTAAGCAAGCTTCTTAGTGCCGTAGTAATCGACCACAGCGTCGGATATTTGAGGCCAGCAGTCAATTAGATTCCACCAGATGATTCCTCCGTGAGAGTTTTTTTTCAATCTGAAGCGTTCGATAAAATATTTGTAAGCTTCTCCCTGCGATATTTGACTTGAGAGAGAAAAGTCATCTATATTTTCAGGAATATTTCCGAAAAGTGTTTTAATCTGTGATACCATCAGAGGAATACGATATGCAAAAGGTGCATTTTTATCGAGTTCCGGTGAAGAGGAATGTACAAGCCATTCGTCATTGACGGTATTACAGTCGTCGGTGTGCCAGGAGGAAGCGGCTTCGGGGGAGAGAAATTTTCTCAGCGATTCAGGAGAGGGACAGCCGTGATATCCTGTTTCACTTGCAAATTTTGCTTTTGCGTCCCGATAGAAGGTACCCTTGAAATAATCCCGGGGTCCCCAGAGATGATCCTCGGCTAAAAGCTCTCCGTTCTTGAACGCTATGTCGTCTACGTAAGGGGAGGAAGGCAGAAAGGGGCGGGAGGGATCGTATTCTCTCAGAATTTCGGGAAGCAGTTTCCTTGTAATGCAGTTGTCATTAGGGTTGTCCAAACGTCCGGACCATGAAAGCGCCAGATCGCATTCATTATCTCCGTTCCAGACGACAAGCGAAGGATGGTTCCTGTATTTTTTTATTACGGCAACGGCTTCCTCGGAAAAACGTTTGAGAAAGCTGGCGTCCCTGGGATATACCCCACATGCCATTCCAAAATCCTGCCATATCATGATGCCGTGAGAGTCACAATAGTCAAAAAGCTCCTCACATTCATATACATTTCCTCCCCAGCAGCGTACCATATTACAGCCGAGATCGTGAAGGAGGGGAAGAATTTTTTTTATTCTGGTTTTATCCTGTGAGTGCATGGCGTCAACAGGAACCCAGTTGGTTCCCATGATAAACACTTTGTTCCCGTTCAGACAGAAATCAAATTTTCCTCCGTGTTCTTCTGTTCTGTCGAGAATAACCGTTCTGATACCGAAATGGAAGCTTTTGCTGTCAACCGGCTTTTCTTCGCATATAAGCTCAGCATGAATTTCATACAAATTGGGCTCTCCGTAATTGACCGGATTCCATAAAAGACAGTCGCTTATGCTGAATTCAAAACTGTCTTTGAGAGAGTGAATCTGCCGTGTTATTTTGAACTCGGAACTCTTGCATTTACCTTTCAGGCAGAGTCGGCAGTTGGTAAAATCGGCATTTCCCATGATTTCTGCCACGACTGAAATTTTGGCGGTTCCGTTTTTCGGATCGGCGCTCGACGTGAACAGAAAAACATCGGAGAGTGCGATTTTTTTTCGATTCTCTATGTATATATCCCGCCAGATTCCGCCCGATATCATTCTTGGAGCAATATCCCAGCCGAACATGCTTGCCGGTTTTCTAAGCTGCAGAGCATCATAAGAATATTTTAATGAAAACATACCTTCGTATTTGGGATATTTTTTTGCGTAAAGTATGGCGGGTTTTATATGTATAACAATTTCGTTGAAACCTTTTGTAAGGTATTCGGAGAGCGGGGCGTTGTATTCAATGAACATATTGTCGGTGCAAAGAAGCAATTTGCCGTTTATATAGATTTCCGAGGCGGTATCAATGCCCTCAAGTATGAGGAAAGGATTGTCAAAGCTGTTTTCGTAAAAAAAATGACGGTAGTAAAACATATGATACGATTCGTATTTTTGCAAAGCGATGGCATTTGTTCCGAAATACGGATCATCGCATAAGCCTGCGTGAAAAAAATCCAATTCGAAATTTCCGGGGACCGTGGCGGATATTTCGGGATAATCCGTTTTTTGAAGAGTGTTTATACAACAAAGAAGAGGTGCGCTCAGTTCTTTGTCATCGGGCTCGATCCATTTCTCCGAAAGAAGAGAAGTATGATTTGCATATTTGAGGCTCCATGTTCCGTTTAATTTTAGCCGACAGCTTGTTGTTTTCATAATCAATCTCCGCAATGCTTCTTATTTTCCGAAAAATTCGCACTCAAGCGCCCTGCAGATCGCATGGTAAATCGGAAGATGCAGTTCCTGTATTTTATATGTCTCGGATTCCGGGACAGTAATGGTTACGTCGGAAATCTGTTTCATTAAGCCTCCGTCTTTTCCGGTTAACGAAAGCACATGAAGTTCTTTCGATTTTGCAGCTATTGAGGCATAGTGAACGTTTTTCGCGTTTCCGGAGGTGCTTATTCCGAGAAGAATATCGCCCTTTTTTCCGAGTCCGAAAACCTGTTGTGCAAACACCATTTCTGGATTGACATCGTTGAGAAACGCCGTCGAGAGAGAGGATTCATTGATGAGAGATACGGCGGGCAGCGCGCCTTGAAGGGAATCGGCAAGTCTTTTTCCATCCTCTCCGTATTCGGAAAGCTTCTTTCTGTTTTCTTTCGGAAGAATACGTTTATTGCAGAAACTCTTCATAAGCTCTCCGACGATGTGAAGGGAATCTGCGGCGGAACCTCCGTTTCCGCAGACAAGGAGCTTACCGCCGTTTTCATAGCTGCCTATCAAAAGCTCTGTTGCGGTCAGAATATCTTTTTGGCAGGGGGTCAAAGCAGGGTAGACAAGAATAAGCTCCCGTATAATATCCTTTGTGATTTCCTTCATTTTTCTTATTCCCTTTCCTAATTTTCCGGAAGCTTTTGTATATATTCTTCGTTTACCGGAATCCATACGCTGAGTTCCGTTTCATCATTCCAACTTTGTCCGGCGGAAGCATAGTCACAGAAAACGAGATCTCCCGCTATATGGTCCGATACGGATATTGTTTTTCTGTAGCCCGGAACAGAAACCGGATGGCATTTTATATTTCCGTTTTGTTCGAATACCGGTGACAAGGGCAAACGTATGTTTTCCCTTGTAAGCCCTTTTTCGGCGGCAAGTACGATCGGACCCGACGTGAGACAGATACGTTTTTTTGCATTATCCTGTTGATGCTCCTCAACAGGAAGCGTACCCCCCGTAGACCAGTCGATGTTGTAAATCACGGTTGTGTCATAAACAGGGGAGGGAATGAGCCTTATACTCATATCAAAATCAATCGATATTACATCGCCGTTTTTCCATTCGCGGACAATATCGGTGATTCCGTTTTTCACGGGTATCTCATTTTCACATATCTTTATCGTCGTTTTCACACCTTGTGGGATTCGGAGAGAGAGCTTAAAGGTTTCTTTTTTTTCGGATAGAATCGTTATGTTTATCTTTCCGTTTCCAAACGGATATTTGCTGTCAATATTTAGCTTCAGCGGAGAACCGGATGGAGACGTTGTTTTTATCATTCCACTTTCATAAAAGCATAGCAATAAACCATCTTTATCTGTCATGATCTGGGCATTTGCAAAAATTCCCGCGCCGATTGCACCTATGCAGGCGCAGCAGCCGAAATAACTTCCGTCGGCAAGCACCTGAAGTCCTCCTATTTTTCTTCCCCTTGTTCCTTCCGTCAGAGGACTGTAGCTGTCGAACGCCAGAAAGGTATCGATGATTTCCCGTTCGGAAGTGCTTTTCGGAGCGGCTTTGGCTGTGTGACGCTCGGTATTCAGTGCGCCGAGATATGCGTTATAATAGGATTTTTCTATACAGTCGGCAAAGACCGGATCGCCGGTAAGCTTGAAAAGCTTATGGCAGAATTTCATCCACGTTACCGTAACACAGGTTTCCTGCATAATTTCTTCCGCTTCGGACGGCTTGGATTGCCGTACGGAGGAGTGATCGAATATTTCATGAGTACACCCGCAGCTTCCGATTACCGTTACATCAGAGGCTGCGACCTTCCGGGCAAAGTTTTCTACCGATTGACGGCACCATTCAATTCCCGTGGCATAATAGTATTCAAGGAGACCTTCGAAGCAGGATATCATCTCGTATGCCTTGGATACGCCGTAGGCATAGGGATCGGTTTTGTCTTCCAGTGCAAGCCGGAAGATATTTGCGGCTTTTGATCCTCCGCAGGAAACGATATGCTCCGCAAGACGCAGATATCTGCCTTTTTTTGTGAGCCAGTAGAGTATGACTAC
>USPP01000168.1 GCA_900556615.1 uncultured Eubacteriales bacterium | reverse complement strand
AGTTTGTAAGATGCAGAAGTATCTATATACGGGCGGATCTCGGAAGAATCGACGCACAGAAAATATTTATCGCCGCACTGATTTCCAAATTAAAGGACGGACTGACTGTGGGACAGCTTGTATCGGTGGCGGGAAGCGTATTGGAGCATACTGTTACCTCGCTCGGACTTTCCGATCTGCCGTCTCTTGCCGTATCGGCTGCGGAGGTATCGCTTTCTTCTGCGGTGATATTTACCGCTCCGGGTTCGACAGATTCGCGGGGAGGCTTTTATGTTCTTAACCGTGACGGAATGAAGCGGATGCTTTCCGATTACTTTGATGCAGAGGAGGCATTCGATCCGGATCGGCTTTTCAGAGGATATTTTAATGACGAGGCGCGGGGGCTTTATGAAAGACCGTATACTCCCGAGATGCTTCCGAGCATGGAAAGTATTGCGGAGAACGGAATCGACATCTCCGTGAAGAAATAGGGAATTTCTAAAACCTCACTGCCCAAAACCGGACCGCGATGTTTTCCGTCATTTGCTGCCAAAATTCTTTACAAATGGATACGCTCTCTGCGGAATTTTGGTTTTGACTAACGAAAAAATCTCTATGCCGTCTATGAACATTGAATTTATAGAGATACCCAATAAATATATTATCATGAAAGGAAAAATATATGCAGGAAACAAAATATCAGCCGAGAGAGCTTGCCGATAAGATTATAACTCTCCTTGACCAGCACAAGGCGGGAGGAATCAAGCTGCTGTATACCGAAGAGAAAACAACGCTTGCCGACTATTTTATAATCTGCTCAGGCAATTCAGGCACTCAGACAAGAGGACTTGCCGATGAGGTGGAATATAAAATGGGACTTGAAGGCGTGTTTCCGCTTCATACCGAAGGGTATGAAAGCTCTACTTGGGTGCTTATGGATTACGGAAGTGTTATTGTTCATATCTTTAACGCCGAAACAAGGCGCTTTTATAACCTTGAGAAGCTTTGGCATGAATCGGAAGAGATGGATATATCGGGGCTTCTCACCGAAAATTAAATGAAATATCTTAACATAAAGGACGAATAACAATGAAGTACGATTTTAAAGTGTCAGATAAAAAATGGCAGGACAAATGGGAACGGGAAGGGATTTTTAAGGCGTCGGAGGATCATACAAAACCCAAATTCTATGCCCTTGTGGAATTTCCTTATCCGAGCGGCGCAGGTATGCACGTCGGACATATAAAGGCGTATTCCGGGCTTGAAGTTGTTTCCAGAAAGCGGCGTATGCAGGGCTATAACGTGCTTTTTCCGATCGGCTTTGACGCATATGGGCTTCCGACCGAGAACTATGCGATCAAGACAGGGATTCATCCGAGAAAAGTAACCGATATGAATATCGCAAGGTTTACTTCGCAGCTTAAAAGGGTGGGGTTTTCTTTCGATTGGTCGAGAGTGATCGATACAACAGAGGAAGGCTATTACAAATGGACGCAGTGGATATTCCGCAAGATGTTTGATGCGGGACTTGTTTTCCGTGCGAAAACACTTGTCAATTACTGCCCGAGCTGCAAAGTCGTTCTTTCCAATGAGGATTCTCAGGGAGGGAAGTGCGATATCTGTCACAGCGATATTGTTCAGAAATCAAAGGATGTATGGTATCTCCGCATTACCGAATATGCCGATAAGCTTCTTGAAGGGCTTGACAAGGTGGATTATCTTCCAAATATCAGACTCCAGCAGGAAAATTGGATCGGACGCTCGGAGGGAGCCTTTGTCAATTTCGTTATTGACGGTACTGACGATGCTCTCCGCATTTACACTACGCGCTGCGATACGATGTTCGGCGCTACCTTTATGGTAATTGCACCGGAGCATCCGATTATAGAGAAATACCGCGACAGAATTGTCAACATAGACGCGCTTGACGCATATAAGACGGAATGCGCGAAAAAAACCGAGTTTGAACGCACTCAGCTTGTTAAGGACAAGACAGGTGTAAGAATTGAAGGACTTCAGGCGGTCAACCCGGCAAACAGGAAAAAAATCCCGATATACATTTCGGATTATGTCATGATGGGATATGGCACAGGAGCGATCATGGCGGTACCTGCTCACGATGAAAGAGACTATGATTTCGCAAAGAAATTCGGTATTGATATCATCGAGGTGATAAAGGGAGGAGACATTTCAAAGGAAGCCTATACCGGAGACGGAGAAATGATCAATTCTGGCTTCCTTGACGGTATTTCTACAAAAAAGGAAGCAATTGCAAAAATGCTTCAGTTTCTTAAAGAAAAGGGAATCGGTGAAAAGGGAATCCAATACAAGATGAAGGATTGGGCGTTCAACCGCCAACGCTATTGGGGAGAGCCGATACCAATCGTCCATTGCCCGAAATGCGGGATGGTCGGAGTGCCTTATGAGGAGCTTCCTCTCAGGCTTCCTGACGTTGAGAACTTTGCTCCTGGAGAAGGGGGCGAAAGCCCGCTTGCCAAAATAGATTCCTTTGTCAACTGTACCTGTCCTCAATGCGGCGGCGCGGCTAAGAGGGAGACGGATACGATGCCTCAGTGGGCAGGCTCTTCATGGTATTTCCTCCGTTATACCGATCCGCATAACGATACCGCGATCGCGGATAAAGCAAAGCTCGATTACTGGCTGCCCGTGGATTGGTACAACGGCGGAATGGAGCACGTTACCCGCCACCTGATCTATTCCCGTTTCTGGCACCGTTTCCTTTATGATATCGGAGAGGTTCCGGTTGAGGAACCTTATGCAAAGCGTACCGCGCAGGGACTGATCCTCGGACCAGACGGAGAAAAAATGTCCAAGTCAAAGGGAAATGTTGTAGATCCTAATGACGTAGTGGATGAGTTCGGAGCCGATGTCCTGAGAGTATATACGCTCTTTATGGGGGATTATGCCTCTGCGGCTCCGTGGAACGAGAGCAGTGTAAGAGGCTGCAAACGCTTTATCGACAGAACCGCATCTCTGACCGAGCTTGTGAAGGGAAGAGGAGTGACGCCGCAGCTTGAAACGATGTTCCATAAGACGGTAAAAAAGGTATCGCTTGATATTGAAGCGATGAAATTCAATACTGCAATTGCACAGCTTATGACGCTTATTAACGAAATTTATGACTGCGGAAGCCTTACCAGAGACGAACTTGAAATTTTTATAAAGCTGCTTTCTCCCTTCGCTCCGCACATCTGTGAGGAGATTTGGGAAACTCTCGGAAATTTAGGTTTTGTATCGGTTGCCGCATGGCCTGAATGGGACGAAAGCAAGACCGTCGATGCTATGGTTGAATATGCCGTCCAGATTCTCGGTAAGCTCCGCGGAACAGTTACGGTTCCCGCCGACGCAGACCGTGTCTTAGTTCTCGAAACGGCTAAAAAATCAGAAAGGATCGCTCCGCTGCTTCAAGGAAAGCAGATTGTCAAAGAGATTTTTGTGCCGGGCAAGCTTGTCAACCTTGTGGTGAGATGAGAATTTGTCTGACAATTTATAGGTGTGCAGAAAGGCTCCTTGTATTCCGAATGTCCGGAGCATTGTACAGAAATCAGAATGCTTCCGAAAAAAACGCGGATTCATACGGTTCGGATAAGTTTTTGCGAATAAAATAAAATTTATCTTGACATATTTGTTATAAAGTTGTATAATAGAAAAAGGAATTTGAAAAAATTCTCTTTGCTTACAGTGCGAAGGGAGGGAAAAATATGGCAGAAGTAAGAGTAAAAGAAAATGAGTCTCTCGACAGCGCTCTCCGCAGATTCAAGAGACAGTGCGCAAGATCCGGTGTTCTGGCTGAACTTCGCAAAAGAGAATGCTATGAAAAGCCCAGTGTAAAGCGCAAGAAAAAGTCCGAGGCGGCAAGAAAACGCAAGTATAAGTAATTTTCAAAATAACTGCGCCCGATGAAACTATGGTTTCATCGGGCGTTGTTTTTTTTGTTTGTTTTACCGATGTCTGCTTTTTCTGTTCTTTCGCGGGATATGTTGGGCGGCGCCCACTCTTACGGCATATTCCGGTTCAGTCGCTCCATGCGATAAGAATATCCGTATCAATTTGGGAGGAGTCGAATCGGAAATGCGCGGTAGGCTTTGCACGTCTGAACAGATCCTCCTCTCGGATCGGCTGACCTCCGTTGTGTATGATATAGGTTTGTCCTTTGAAGTTTCTTATGTCAGATACGATACCGATGTGTTGTCCGTTGCCGAAAAATACGATATCTCCGGGTTGCCATTCATCAATGTCATTGATATCGGTGGTAAGTTCTACTGCATATTCGCTGAAAAAATCATATAGATTTCCTACACGTCTAAAATCGATATTTTTATCCCGTGAAGACACATGAGTATAAGCATCGGGACGGTTACGGATATCCTGATCTACCATATCGCGCAGGGAATATCCGGCGGTTTTAAAGGCGCGCCATACTACATCGGTGCAAACGCCTATGTGGTCGGGCGGATATCCTCCCGCGTAATAGCTTCCGTCGTAGGTCGGGTGATTTTCCGCGTCCTTTTTTGCTCCGAGAAGAAAATCTTTATAATCGTCATTTCCATTTCCGTTGAAATCAACGGAAGAGATCGCTGTTTCTATTCCGAAATGCTCGGCATTAAAGGTTATCGACGGAATGATGCCGAAAAGATACAGTACGGCAAGTATTGCGGCAAGCAAAATCAAGCCAAGCACTGTAAGGAACAGTTTATTTCTTCTTTTCCTGCATTTATGTCTCATATAAAACCTCTCTTCGGATCGATTTTAAAAGCAGATAAAATTATTTTAAGGCAATACCGTAGGTTATGATGGTGCAGATGCAGTCCTATTTTTCGTCAGACGATACCAATTGAGGAGGAAAGGAGTGACTCCTCTGTCGGCAAAATTGTCCCGCAGATCATCATCAAGTCGCAAGCCGTGATCC
>USPP01000167.1 GCA_900556615.1 uncultured Eubacteriales bacterium | reverse complement strand
AGGAGTCACTCTTGCCTCCTCAATTTGTTTTGTTTGACGAAAAATCCGGCGGCGCTACTGTACAACAATCTTTGCGCGGTATTGCCTTAAGAAAATTGTACGTCAGTCTAAATAAAATTCGCATATAAAGCAGGACATCAGCGAAGAATCATGGCGACGAATGACGAAAAAGCCTCCATAGATTCGATATGCGAAAAATTTTTAGAAGTTCCTTATTAAGCATTCTTTAAAAATCAAGACCACCGATAAAATCGATGCTTGCACAGCCTATAAAAGGCTTGTTGTCGGCTCCCCCCTGAAGGGAGCCTTTTCTATTGCATCACACACATCTGTCCCTGAACGAATCGTTATGTTCTCCTGATATTGTTAAGGTGTTCCTCATCCCAATAGGCTTGCAGATAGCTGCCCGTTTTCTGCAACTCCGATTATCTGAGCATTCCCTCGGCAGAACCGGAAGTTTGTTTCATCTGTAATTAATGTCTACTGAACAAGTCAAAAAAGCTGCCGCCATGCGAATGATTCAGTAAACATTAATTATAAAAGCGGTAAGTCTATTGGACCTACCGCTTTTGAAATTTTACAATCCGAATTCAAATACCAGACCGAAGCACTCAGGAGCGCCTCTCGTAGCAATATGAACCGCCTCAGGCTATGTCCCGTAAAAACTTATTTTTCCGGCATAATCATTCCGTAGCCTCCGTTATGCCGTTTATATACAACGGCTGCTCCTCCGGTTTCGGAATTTTGGAACATAAAAAATTCATGTCCGATAAGATTCATTTGAAGAATCGCCTCTTCGGGGGACATCGGCTTCATAATAAAGGTTTTCTCTCTTATACTGAAGGTCTCTTCATCATCCTCAGGAATGCTTCCAAAGGATTTGAAAGCCCCCTCCTTAAGCCTTTTCTCAAGACGGGTTTTATTCTTTCGGATTTGTCTTTCAATTGTATCAACCGCCGTATCGAGAGCATTGTTGAAGGTCTCGTCCATCTCCTCGCTGCGGTAAAGAGTCCCGCCGCTTGAGACGGTAAGCTCAAGTCTTTCGGCATTCTTCTCGTGGCTGAGAGTGACATAAGCCACCGCGTCATCCTTGAAATACTTGTCGAATTTTGCCAGCTTCTTCTGGATAATCAGCTTAAGATTTTCTTCGACCTCCATACGGCGTCCGATGATGTTGATCTTCATATACGTTCCACCTTTTTATGGTATTTGCAGATTTTTCATCTGCAAATATATTATACCACATTGGGTTCTATCTGTCACCGCATTTTTATAGAAATTATATAAATATTTTGTTAACATAAGCTGATATTAACGCGAATAAGCCATTATTCTGTTCAAAATACGATCGACCATTCCACAGTATCCGATTCAGAAATAACGGTAACCTTCTTTTCTTTGTCGGCGATGGGATCATAGGCAATCACGGTATAAGCTTCTCCCGGAACCACATGGGAACAGCCGGAAAGCGTTTTCTTTTCGTCGTCCCATGAAAAAGCTTTTATATCGTATGCACCCTGTGTAATATGTCGGCTGGTCGCCACAAGCTGAGGTCTGCCAAGGCGCTTTCTAATCAGAAGAACGCGCGATTCGCAGGGACGAAGGTCAAGCCTGATTCCGTGTCTTATTTTACCGAGAAAAGCTTTATTCCAGAAGTCATAGACAAGATATTCCGCCTCCGAATCGAGATCAAGCTCCGAAAAATCAAACTGATAGGATACAGAGCGCTCGGTAAGATTGAAGATATCCGCAGTCTGATATTCGTCGCAGCGCGTTCTGACAAAGCATCCGGTCACAAGGACTTCCCCCGTACGCTCTCTGCTGTCCAGTATCATAGGATGTGTGTTTACCGGAGGAATGGCGCGGCGAATCACCTCGATTCTTTCATCGGAAAGCTCTCTCAAATCATCCCCAATGGTAATAGGGGTTCCGAGAAGCGAGAAAAGAGAGGCTCTGGAAACCGCCTGATCGTAAGTATTGAACTCTTCCCTCACAACTAAGTTATCAGGATCACAGTACTGCACAATATTATGAAGCGGATAAAATTTCAGCAATCTTCCGACTCCCGATTCAAGAAAATTGTCCCAACTGAAGATATCGGCTCCGATGCGCGCGGCGTCAAAAATGTCGG
The DNA here is from genome assembly GCA_900556615.1 of uncultured Eubacteriales bacterium. Lineage (GTDB taxonomy): Bacteria > Bacillota > Clostridia > Oscillospirales > CAG-272 > Colimorpha_A. The sequence continues at coordinate 2,794 of USPP01000167.1, read as the reverse complement.
CATACATCGTAAGATCGCGTCCTCCCTCTCCGTGGCAGGAAAGCATATACACATCGTCTCCGACGGTTTCTCTTGCCTTCTTTACGACAGCCCGCATTGCCTGCTCCGAGGTAACCTTTGTATCATAAAAATCATCATGATATTGATCAAAATAGTCAATTGCTCTCGGCAAAGCATCCCATTTTATCGCCTCATACCCCCATTCCTCGGTTAACTGCATAAAGACCTTGGGAATAAACTCGACAAGATATTGGGGATTTGTGGGATCAAACCAATAATCACCGCACCATGACGGACGTTTCACAAGAAGCGCGTCGGGATTTTCCTTAAGAAATTCGTTTTCTCTCACGTCGTGAGAGGCACCGATCCATATACAAGGAACAAAACCGTCCTCTTTTATTTTATCAGCAACATATTTAAGACCGTGGGGGTATTTTTCCTTATCCGGATGAAAGGTATCAAAGTTTCCGTTATAGTCTCCGAAATCCTTGTGATACCATTCCCAGTCCACCCATACGGCGTCTGCACCGTATGCGCCGAGCTTTTCCTTCTGAATAGCGGAATTGGCAAGAACCGATTCCTCATTTGCCCCAAAGCGCACCGCATACCATGTCATCCAACCGACGGGAGGGCGTTTGAAAACCGTGCGATTGTTCATCGGCTTATACCGCAATGCAAACTTATCGGTCATATAATTCTTTACCGTTTTAACGGTAAACGACATATTTCCCGAGGTAAGACGAACAGTAAAGGCATAGGCCCCTTTGTCATAGTCATACCGATATTCGGGAGCGGAGGAAAGCGTCAAAAGCGAATCGGTTCTGCGGTCAAAAAGCGAATCACAGCCTCTTGCCGCCGCGGGACCGATTCCGCAGCGAAGTCCCTGCTTCGCGATTTTTGAATATACCGCAAAGGTATCCGTTTCGGGAGCTTCACCCCACAGCGCATGACCGTATACATCGTAAAAATACTCGGCGTCCTGTTCCGCTTCAAGGGATATCCTCGCCTCGTTTGCTGAAAGAATAATCCTTATCGTCAGAAAAGGAAGCGCCTCCGGTCCGTCGGCAAAGCATACCGACAGTCCGTTGGAATCAAGGTGCTTCTCATGAGCACAAAATACGCTCCGGTAATCGGCAGGAATGATTGCCTGATAAACATGGTTCAAATCCTTCGTATGCACTCTGAAGCTTGCTGCCGAAAGAATAGCGCCATGCTGCTCGTCACCGATTTCAAACGTCCTTGTCACACAGTCAAATCTTGCATAGTAATACCTGTAATTGATGTAATTGTATGCCATATATAAGTATCCTCCGTAAAAATATAATCTCAGAAAAGCTTGATCCCGTTTCCGGTGTCCTCTGCTCTTATAAAGACGGGGCGCTCGTTCCCAAGCGTATTCGGAGAATGCATGACAAACATCAGACTCCCTTCAACGGTATGAAACAACATACCGTGTCCGCCGTCACTGTCTGACAGAAGCTGTGGATTATGCTTCCATTCCCCATAAAGCGAACCATTCTCGGAGTACGCCTCCGCCTCGGCATATCCCTTTCCCGAAAAGCTTGACCAAAGCATGATAAGCCTTCCCGACGAGGTTTTATAAAGATACGGTCCGTCCGTAACAAAGCAGGTATCTCCTGCCGGCAGAGATTTCGGCCATCCGGCGCCTGCCGCGTCAAAAAGAACAACCGGTTCTCCCTCGGCTTTTTTTAAATCATCGCTGAGCGGCATAGCACAAATCTCACCGTTTCCGATCTGCGTCCACTCATGACAAAATACGATGCTGTGCTTTCCGTTCTCATCGGTATAGAGCGTTCCGTCAAGGCATTCCCATTCTTCGGGAGTTACGGGATACTTTGTCAAAGGAACAAAAGGTCCCATAGGGCTTTCCGACCTTAAAATCTGCGTCCCACGGTGACGGGAATCTGATTTAAAGCTGACGAACATATAAAAACCTTCTCCGACCTTATGCACCTCCGGCGCCCAAAAATGATAATCCGACCAAAAATCGGAGGACGGTGTAAAAACCGTATACGGCTCCTCCCAATTGTAAAGATCCTCGCTTACATAAACGTCAAGACCGGTACAATGCCCCCATGTTTCATTTCCCCGGCTTCCGTACAGGTAATACTTCCCGTCATATACAAGCACAAACGGATCTCTTATATGTATATCTTCATTATTCAGCATGATTTTCCTCGCAACAGGACATTAACGATATTGTCCTTTTTCATTATAACACAGATACAGTCTGCCGTCAAGAACTTTCGGCTTTTCCCAAGCCGTTTCCCCGGCAGACTGTATCTTATCCTATCGATATTTCTCCGCAAGCATTTATCCGAGAATTTTTTTCTTTAAAACGATTACCGCCGCCGCACAGACAACAGCCACAGGCATAACAGCCGTCAGTGCGTCCGAGGTCGGAACCGAGGGCTCCTCCGGAACGGTGTAATTATTATTCATATAATAGGCAATCTGATCGGCATCCAGCACCTTGTCAAAAGCATAGAAATCATCTATTTCACCTGCAAAGGGCTGATTGAACTGCTCATTGGATTCGCCATCAACAAAATAGTTCGCGCCTATTGCAAAAGCACGGCTGAGATTGACAAGACCGTTTGAAATGTCCTTTTCGGAAAGATCAAATATGGCAGTACCGTTTACATAGAACAGACAACGTCCCGGATTGGTTCCGAGATCAACCGTCCAGGCGACATGAACCCAATCCTCCGTCCACGGATAGGTTGACCAGTTTCCACCCGACCACGACTGCGCTTTTTCGGTGTGGAAGATG
>USPP01000166.1 GCA_900556615.1 uncultured Eubacteriales bacterium | reverse complement strand
ATATGCCGTCGCAGTCAGCGTGTAGCTTCCGCTCCCGCCGATATCGGCAGTTTTAATTACAATTTCATACCGTCCGTCAACATCAATACAGTCATAAGTATCAATAACGGTTCCGTCTTCTCCGCTTACCGAAACCGTCACCTTCGACATCAGTTGATTGTCGGAAGCAATGCAATATACCTTAATTTCATCACAGGTGAGAGAGGATATCTCGATTTTTTCAAGAATAGGGGGAATTTTATCGGATATCGCCTCGTTTATTGTAAACTCCGAAGAAAGAAGCTCTTCTGTATGAAGGACTGTATCGGATCCCGGATAAGTCGCCGTTTCAGTCACAGACAAAACAAAGGTATAGCTTCCGTCTTCAAGCATTTCTATTCCCATTCTGTCGGGGATTGTATCAAGCGACGCCGTCGTTGTACCTGCTTTATAAGTACAGGAAGCAACAACAGTTTTCCCCGATTGGATAGTCGCTGTATAGGAATCGATAATATTTGCCGATTCTATCGTTCCGCCGAAGGGAAGCTCTCTGAAGGAACCATATTCTCCCTCGGGAACGATCGCTTTCTCCGCGCTGGAGGAGAAAGCATAATCATAGAAGCCCACATCAGAGGCCTTGAGCCAGCCGCTCCCGTCGGAAAGTGTCAGCCAAAGCTCTCCGTACGCATCATAATAATAACCGGAAATGCTCGCTTTTTTTCCGTGAGATATCGTGTCAGTAATATAGGAATTGTCCGAAAGCGGGATACTTCTGACCGGTGCGCCGGAGGTATTGACTACGCTTACAACAGCCAAAACAGGTGTTACATCAAGTCCCATATAAAGTCCGCCGGAATATTTATAATACGAACCGGATAAGGTTTTATAATATGTGGATATCCATTCTCCGTACCGGACGCTCTCGGTTTGAAGTCCTTTCATAAATTGAAATTGCTCATAATACAGCGGATTGGTACGGTAACGCTCGAATACCGGAATAGCGGTACTGTTTGAACCCTCTTCCGTGGGATATGCTTGGAAATGAAGATGTACACCGGTAGAGTTCCCGGTATTTCCCATCTTTCCGATGATGTCTCCCGCCTTGATTTCTCCGTATGTACAGCTCACCGATTTCAGGTGTCCGTATACAATATTGATATTTCCGCTTCTGACTATGACATAATTTCCCCATCCGGATCCCCGGTTTGTCGTCTCATCATACTTGCTCTGTATATAGATCACGGTACCGGAGGTAGCAGAGACGATATCAAGACGCTCATCTCCCGTATAACCGTTCGCACCGATATCCATACATTGACCGGCATTATGTATGCCGCCGTTATAGTAATAATCAAGACAGTTTATCTTATAGCTGCCCGGAACAGGCCAAAGCCACGGAAGCTCATAACCGTAATCTGCTCTGACGCAGACGCATGGAGTAAGAGTAAGCAGCATGGCAACGGAAACAGCCGCTGCAAAGATCCGCTTGGAAATCTGCATGGATGTCCGCTTGGCAAATCGGTTTACTCTTAAGAAAAGCTTGATTTTTTTCATAACGGCAAACTCCTTTGAAAAAAATTAATAATTTACACCGGTCATCTGCGGTACTTTCTAAATAAAAGGACCGCTAATCATTCCATGTTCATAGATGGTAAAGAGATTTTTTCGTCAATCAAAACAAAGTTTCCGCAGACAGAGTATACCCCTATCAAGGATTTTTGTGACGAATGACGAAAAACAGATCGAGCCGGTTGGGGGCAGTGAACTTTTAGAGGTGCCCATAATACAATAACCTGAAAGCCTTATGCTGTCAAGCAGTTTATGTCCGGCTTTTAATGCAAGGCAAATATTCCGGATTTTTCGAAATCCTGAGACACTGTGAATGATAAAAAATTTCTTTGTGAAATAAATTTTTTTCATTTTAACCCACTTAATGCAAAAAATCAATAGCTTTATTGTAAATTCAGCAGGTAATGACCTAAATCGTCACCTTCCACAAAATAAAAACAAAAAAATGTACATATTGTAATAACGGAAGGATCTTACAAAAATTTATATAACTAAAAAAATCTCAAATAAAACTGCGGTAATGAGCATATAACTTTTTTTGAAAATCACCGTTTTGTTCGTTCGCTTCATACCGATTTCTTAGTAATTCGTTCGCTTTTTCACGCTCTGTTTCTCGTTTTTGGATAAAGCATTCATGATATATTAAAAAAATAGTCGAATTTTGTTCTCATATGTCTCCCCATACAGTGATATAATGTTCCTGTAATTTATTATTTCAAGGCAATGATATTCTTTGTCTGCACCGTTGCAATCGATCCTTCAAATCATCGAATCAAATCCGAAGAAATTCAGGCACCTTATATATCGTGCGGAAATCATTCGGATCAAAATATAGCTTGCCTTAGCTTTGTTTGGAGTATAACCGTGATAAAATCAAAAAAGCGCATAAACAAAAAAAGAAAAATTAACAGCTTTGTATTTTCCTCCATTTATTTTATTTCCGCCTTTATTTTTATGGAAGCAGTCTTTCATATAGCCGAATTCCGCAATGTTTCCTTTATTTATCCGGTACTCTTTGCCATTCCCACCGGATTTCTCTTCGGCTTCATAACCGATTTGTTTCCTGAAAAAACCGCACGAATCCTCCGATATGTTCTGTCGGTTGCAGTCATGTTGGTTTTCGGGACACAGATTGTATATTTTCATTCCTTTCAAGCCTTCATGTCCATGTCTCAGGTGGGAATGGGAGGTGCGGTTTTCACCAATTTTTTCAAAACCATCATGCTTGCAGTATGGGAATCGCTTCCATGGCTCATTCTCATATTCCTGCCGCTTCTCCCTCTGACCATTATGCAAAAAAAGCTCAGGCCTGAAAACCGCTTTGAATGGAGGAAATCGGTGGCGCTGATTGCCTGCTTTGTGCTTACCCAGATGCTCACTGTATTGCTTCTCCCGCTCGGAGGTACTGCCGCTCATACCGCTTATGACAATTTCTATTCCAATTGGGTTCTTGACCTCAGCGTTGAAAAGCTCGGTCTCATCACCACAACCGGAATAGACTTAAAATACCTTTTTCTCGGCGATTCCGGAATGGGCTCCGAGGATCCCGATGTACCGATCATTGTGCCGATTCCCGGTCAGACAACAAATCCCGACTCCGGGGATATCCCCCCGGAAAGCAGCGGAACTTCAGGAAAAGATGATGATGAACCGCCGAAATCTCCGTATAATATCATTGAAGGACTTGACTTCGCCGCGCTTGCCGAAAAGGAAACCGACGAGACGACAAAGCTCGTCATGCAGTATCTCGCCGCCTTGGAACCGACAAAGAAAAACCAATACACCGGCATGTTCGAAGGCTATAATCTGATTTTAATCTGTGCCGAATCCTTTTCGCCAATGGCAATCGACGAGGAGCTTACACCAACGCTGTGGAAGCTCTCTCACAGCGGTTTTGTTTTCGAAAATTATTGGACAATGTTTCCCTCCAACACAACAAACGGTGAATACTCCCTCCTGACCGGATTGATTCCCGATATATCCAAGCCTAAGGCAGACGGCAGCTTTCTTGCTTCATCCAAAAATACCATGAATATGAATGCAGCTTCGTTTTTTAACGCGCTCGGTTTAACTTCAAGAGCATACCACGATCATACGGGAAGCTATTACAGCAGAAATGTTACGCACCCTAATCTTGGGTTTGTTTTCAAAGGAAAAGAGGAAATCGGCGGTTTGTCAGGGTGGCCGGAATCGGACCTTATTATGGTGAAGAATACCCTTTCCGACTATATAAACGATTCTCGCTTTTTCACCTATTACATGACAGTCAGCGGTCATCATAACTATAAATTCGGCGGATACAACAGCATTGCCGACAAAAATAAAGCTCTTGTGGAGCACCTTAATTTGAGCGATAGCGCAAAGGCATACCTCGCCTGCAATATCGAACTAGACAAAGCGCTGGAATATTTGATATCGGAGCTTGACAAGGCCGGAGTACTCGAAAAAACAGTTATCTGCTTAAGTCCTGATCATTATCCTTACGGTCTGACTGACAAGGAATATAAGGAAATGCTCGGACACAGCTTTAAATATGACGCTCTGGAACGTTATTGCAGCACCCTTATACTCTGGAATTCTGAAATGGAAACCGTCAATGTTACAAAACCCTGCGGTCCTGTTGACGTGCTCCCAACGCTTCTCAATCTATTCGGTTTTGAATACGATTCAAGACTCTATTCAGGAAGTGACATCCTTTCAGACAGCTACGGTCTTGCCATGACCTCCAATCAGAGCTTTGTAACCGATAAAATCGTATATAACAGCCGATACGGAACCGTTTTCTATCTTGATAAATCATGGACGATGCCTGACGGATATCTTGACGCCTATATACAGATTGTAAAAAACCGTTTCAGCATTGCTTCCAACATTCTGAATAAAGATTTTTACGCAAAACTTCCGGCTGATGTGATATTCGCCGCACAAAACAAATATTAAACTTTATAAGGAAGACCGCTCATGAATTTTACGCAATATCTCGGCATTTTTTTCTCAGCAATTCTTATCGGAGTTGTATTAATCGGATGCGAGCCCTCACAACCTAATGAAGTCGAAACAAGACCGGAAACCGCGTCGGAGACAACAAGTTCAAATACAACGGCTTGGGTAACAACTGATACCGTCACCTGTATCACATGCAGCACTTTCTCCGATCCACCGGAAAGTATACCGGGAACTGAGCAGACCGATACGGAATCGGTCGTCGGAACCGAAACGGAATCTGAAAGTCAATCTACACATGAACACAGCTATACGACCGAAACAACCGTAGCTTCTACCTGCACGGAAAAGGGATACACCATTTACCGATGCTCTGAATGCGGGTACAGCTACACCAAATACAAAAGCATCGCTGCTCACAGCTACGGAAGCTGGAACATCATAAAAGAGC
>USPP01000165.1 GCA_900556615.1 uncultured Eubacteriales bacterium | reverse complement strand
CATTTATAGTAATACCAATAATTCTTAAACCAATATCCGATTTTTTTTACTGCTCCCATTTCCCACTCCTGCCGATAATTCCGTATAACACCCGCGATTTACCGGGCGGTATTTACAGCATCTATATATGCCGCATAAATCACCGGATATTTCACATGATCCCCTATTGCGCTCACAGCCGATACATATCCAAATTGCCCGAAGGCCCTGATTGTATCTCCCGCGAAAATACCGATTTCTTCACCTCGGCAGTCGAAAAGAACATATCCGTTTCCGTCAATATCGTTACAAAGTATAAAATCACCGTAAGTTCCATGGCTTTCTTCATAGCCTTCCATAACTTTAACAACGGAAAATTCCTCACATATATAACTGCCTTCATATTCTCCCGGATACCGCATCAGCGCCTCATAGTCGCTGTCTGTGCATTTTTCGCGGTACTCGCTTTCGGAAATTGAAGTATCGACATATACCGGCGATTTATAGAAAAGACCTTGGATAAAAGAAAAAAGAATAAAATAGAGATAGGTTCCGAACAACGCAAGGACCGTAACAAGAACCTTCACCCATTTTTTCCAATCGCTCGTCCATACAAGGATGATTCCCACCAGCTTTGAGATAAAGAGCGCTATAATGATGAACCAAGTCTGCTGATAGAGAGGAAGAGGCATCTTGTAACCGCTGCTCTTCTGCTTTTTCCTTTTTTTGGAGGGCGGTTTGCGATTTCCCGCCTTCATGTCATCCGGACAAACCGTTTTGCACACAGGACAAACATCGCCTTCAAAAAAAGCGCCGCACGCCGGACATTTATTCAATTCCGGTATGTCGTTGTCATCATCGTCCCGCATATAGCCAAGTTGAGGAGTCCCGAATCTTCCCATGCCGAATACCATCCTTCATTTCTGACCAAGCAAACACATCGCTCATTTCTTTTGATTATACCTCATTTACCCGTATCTGTCAATATTTTATAGTAAATCTCCGTATTATTATAAGTGATTACGATTTTTTCGATACAGCTTCTCAGTACGTTTTGCTTTTCCTCAACCGTCATGTATTCCCATGCCGCCTCTGCACTGTCAAGCTTTTTCCATACCTCTCTTGCTCTTTCTCCGGTCATTTTTTCACTTTTCAGCTTTTCCAGCCGCTGCTTTGTCTCATCAAGCTCCGCTCGTGTCTGTGATATCGTTTCGGTTAAGGCATCATCCGCATTTTCACCGTACAAATTATAAAGATTTTTGAGCTTTTTCGACAGCCTTTCAACCTGCTTCTCAAGCAAAGAAACGATGCTGCTTCCATCCCTGCCCTCATTGCCTTCCGCCACCTTGGAGGACATGGAAAAAAGATCGGAAATAACAGTTTCTTCAAGCTCATCCGCCCATATTTTGTAATTGTCACAGTGATCAGACCGCCTCAGATGAGGTTTTCCTTTATCCTGAGAATAACAATAGATCTTATATCCCTGCTTTCCCCATTTTTGATATCTCATTTTTGCTCCGCAAACACCGCACCGGATCAGTCCGGCAAGCAGGCAGTGCGCAGAGGTCAGCTTCCCTCTTGCTCTTTCCTCCATAAGGCGCATAGCATCGGCATATATCTCCTCTGATACAATTGCCTCGTGTCTTCCTTTATATTCCACCCCGTTATAAACAATATATCCCGCGTTGGTTTTACGTCTCAGTATCTGTTCTGCAAGTCTCTCATACTTCAGCCCGGTATACCGCGCGATTCTCATCATTGACCATCCCTTCAGGTAGAGATCATACATCACTCTTACCGTCGAGGCATCGGAATTGGGGACAAGTATTCCCTGTCCGGGATCATAGTCATATCCAAAAGGTATTTTCCCTCCACCGGGCCATAAACCGTTCTTGACTCTCTCCTTCATCCCCATTCGCGTGCGCTCTCTTATGGTTTCCCGTTCAAGCTGCGCAAAAGCGGACATAATACCGAGCATAGCGCGTCCGATCGGCGTTGCCGTATCCATGTTTTCATTCATCGAAACAAAGCTTACGCCATGCGGCATCAGCACGTCCTCTATCAGATAAAGCGTATCCTTCTGACTTCTTGACAGCCGGTCGAGCTTATAGACGATCACATGACTCACCTTATCCAGAGAGATATCGGCAATCATTCTTGTCATCTCAGGACGCTCAATGTTGCTTCCGCTGAAGCCTCCGTCAACATAAAGCTCATATTTTTTAATTCCCCTGCTCACACAGTAAGCGATAAGCATTTCCTGTTGTGCTTCTATCGAATATCCTTCCTCATACTGTGCGTCGGTAGAAACTCTGCAATAAAGCGCCGCATGCTTATCCATCCGCACCTGTCTCCGAAGTCATCGAATTAGCAGAAATATTCTCTGTGCTCATAACCGCCTCCACCCTTCGTCTCGCATCTTTTACGGCATGTTCAAGCTCCGGCGTTACCATCTTCAGCTTAGCAAGCTCCTCACGACTTATCGGTTTTCCGTTTATATACCTCTTTATTTCCACAAAATCCCTCCGTATATTTTGAATCTTTCTGAATAGTATCGACGCCGGCGGCGCTTATAAATCCCTAATATAAAATTTTTCTTGCTTATTTTTAAGGCATATGCTACAATTTATATAATGTCCAAAAAAGCGGGGGAAAACTATGGAGGAATTAAGAAAACAGCCTTTTCTTACATTTTGCGTATCATTCACACTTGCCTCTTTTATCCTCATTTACGGTAATAAAGTCCTTCGCATTCATGTATTTTTCCTTTTTCTGCTTTCGGCGGCTGTATCTGTGCTTTTTATGACATATCGCTTCGGAATGTATAAAAAACGTGCTTCGGCTTTGCTCCCGATATGTCTTGCCGTAATGTCGGCAAGCGGAGTTCAGTATATTTATAAAGACATTACGCTTTCCCGCATTCTCTCATATTCAGAAGCAGAAACGAATATTACCGCGGTTGTCGAAAAGACGGATCTCAAAGCGGATTATGCCGCTGTTTATACAGTAAAAATTTGTTCCGTTAATGAAAAAAAGACATCTTTTCGCGCAAAGCTTGTCTTTAACAATGAATTTGATGCCGATAAAGGAGAAATTCTCTCTTTAAACACCGTTTTTTCTCTCCCGGATGAAAACGAAAACGGATTTCCCTTAAGACAGTACTATGCTTCCCGCGGCATATATCTTATAGCGGAGGCAGAAGGCAGCAACACTCAAGTAATCGGAAAAAGCAAGTCGGCTGCCGCTTTCTTCGCTTCCTTATCCGATAAGCTTTCGGCAAAATTAACGCTGCGTATCGGCAATGAGTACGGAGGACTTGCGTCAGGTTTGCTTCTCGGCAGACGGGATGATGTGCCCGATTCGGTAAAAAGGGATTTCAGATTTCTCGGAATCTCACACATCCTGGCGGTAAGCGGACTTCACCTCTCGATACTTGTCGGAGGCTTTTTGCTTCTTCTCCGTTTCTTTAAAATACCGCGAACCGTTCGCTTTATACTCTGTTCTGTACTGATAGTCTTTATGATGTTTCTTACCGGATTCCCGGCGTCGGTCGTCCGTTCTGGAATCATGATGTTTATATTTCTTCTCGGAAACTGTATCGGACGTGAAGACAATTCCCTGCTTTCTCTTTTTACAGCCGGAACCGTAATTATTACAGTTTCTCCCGAATCCCTGACCGATGCAGGCTTTCTTCTCTCTTTTTCCGCCACACTCGGACTCATTACGCTCGGAAAAAAGCTCTCATCGGCGGTCATGAAAAGAACGAGCGGGAAAACCCTTCCGATCCGTCTTCTCGGAAAACTGCTTTGCTCGCTTTCTTCAACTATATCTGCGATTTTATTCACGCTGCCCTTTACCTATCTGTATTTCGGGGAAATATCCATTGTGTCCCCGCTCTCCAACCTGATATTCGTTCCTCTTTCAGGAATATTTCTCTTTCTGTCAGCCGGCGTTCTCCTGTTTTCCGGCGGAGTACCCGCGGCACTGTTTTACAGCTCCGCAAAATCGATAGCGGCAGTCATAATTGATCTTGCTTCTTTCTTTGCCGAAGCGGCACCGGAGCCCATCTCACTTCAATATGATTTTACGGTGATCGCATTTGTATTCGCATTGCTTTCCTGTGTTTTCCTTCTGTTTCTGAAAAAGAAAAATATATTGCTTCTCCTTATTCCTTTTATTATATGGGCAGGCATTTTTTCCGGATGCTATCTTTTACACACAGCCAATACTGCGGATCACGTAAACATTCTTGCCGTTAATCTGAAAAAGAACGACTTCATACTGATAAATCGAGGCGGAAAAACGCTGATATGTGATTTCTCCGACGGAACCTATACACAGGCTAAGCGTGCGGCGGCTCTTACGAAAAACGAACTGTGCGACGCATCTGCCGACGCTCTGCTTCTCACGCATCTCCACCGATATCATATTGCCACCTTCCGCAAGCTTGCGGATAATAACCGTCTTGAATATCTGATTATGCCGGAACCGTACGACGAAAAGACCGCCGATATCGCAAAAGGTCTGAAAGAAGCGGCAAACGAAAGAAATATCTCGGTAATAACCTATTCTCCTGACAACAGCAGTACGCTTGATTTTTCGGGATGCAGTATCACGATATCCGAAACCGTCTTTATCGACCGTTCGGTACAACCGATCATGTTTCTTTCGGTCGATACGGGAAACGGCGTGTTCAGTTATTTCAGTTCTGCCGTTTTTGAATCGGAGCTTTCCGATAAAGCCATAAATCTCGCTTCGCATTCCGACGCGGTTTGGTACGGAATTCACGGTCCGGTTATTAAAAACACCTTACCGGAAATTACCGTTTACGGAAAGGTTATCGTCTCCTCACCGGCTGTCAATGAGGGATATGAAGCTGTATTTGATGAAATCAATAACGGAGAACGATGTTTTATCAAATTTCGGTCTGGTTAAATTTCTTTAGCAATCTCTATATATCAGCCT
>USPP01000164.1 GCA_900556615.1 uncultured Eubacteriales bacterium | reverse complement strand
AAGGGCGTTGGTTCTACCAAGAACGGACGTGACAGCGAGGCGAAACGTCTCGGCGTAAAAAAATCCGACGGTCAGAATGTAATCGCCGGCAATATCATTGTCAGACAGCGCGGAACACACATCCATCCCGGTAAAAATGTCGGGCGCGGTTCCGATGACACGCTGTTCGCACTTATTGACGGCAAAGTCAAGTTCGAACAGTTTGCTAAAGACAAAAAGCGCGTAAGCGTCTACGATAACTGATCACACACTTTTCGCGGTGCCTCGCTTTGCGAGGCACGTTTCTTTTTCGACAAAATTCCTTTTTTTACGCAAAACAGGTTGACATTATGATAACAGTATGTTAATATAATAATATCATTGCTTTTATATATTTTAACACTATGTATGCAAACTTTTTTGCACATATTTTACAATCTTTTTTCACAATTCATCAACAATTCGGCAAAGAGTATTTGTATATAGAAAGGAAGGTTCCAAGCATGAAATATCTCTTTATCGGAAATAGCTTTACTTATTTTAATGATATGCCCTATACTTTCCTAAATATGATAAAAACCGTTGATCCATCTGCAAGAGTGGATTCTCTCGCGTACGGAGGCTATTCCTTGGCTCAATATGCCGACGAAACTACCGAAATCGGAAAATTGTCAATTTCCAAAATCGTATCGTATGATTGGGACTATATTATTCTTCAAGAACAAAGCCTGCTTCCATGTCTTGATCCGGAGGGATTCAAAAATACGGTTAAAAAGCTATGCGATATAATTAAACAAATTGGTGCTACAGTTATTTTATATCAAACATGGGCTTATAAAAACGGGTCGGAAAAGCTTTTGTCAACCGGAATGACTTACGATGAAATGAATTCACGGCTGAAAAAAGCTTATGATTCCGCCGCAGAAAATACAGGGGCGATTGTCGCTCCCGTAGGGCAAGCTTTTGCGCATATTATGAATTCCGATCATATAACCCATCTCATCAATCACAACGATAATTATCACCCCTCTACCGCAGGAAGCTATCTTGCCGCTTGTATCCTATTCAAGGTTATTACCGGAAAATCGACAATAGGACTCCCCTGTCCTTCCAATGTCTCTCTGTATAATTTGTCTGTGATACAGAAATTATCCGACAGCTTTATTAGACCGTCATGAAAAGAGGCACTCATTGAAAATAATAACAATCAATTTAAATCCGGTTTATGATATATTTTATAGGGTTCCGGGTTTCCGTCCATATAAGGAAAATATCGCTGATGCCGTTTCCGTATATACCGGAGGAAAAGGAATGAATGTTTCCCGTGCACTCCTTGTAAACGGATATGAAAGCTCCGCTTATATTTTACTCGGCAAGGATAATTGTCAGTCTTTTGTCAACGGTATTCATTCTGACGGAATCAATTCGCGTCTTTTTTATACTGACGGACGAATGAGAGAAAATATAACGCTGCTTACGGACGGTATTCCCGAAACCCGTATCTGCATGAATGACTTTTCCTGTGACAGTACCACTCTCCGCCCAATCCTTTCCGCACTCTCACAAGAAGCAAATCGTGATACCATAATTGTCTGTTCAGGAAAATTTCCGAAAGGAATCACTTCCGGAGATGCGATGGACTTTGTAAAAGAACTGAAAACGATATCTTCACACGTCGTTCTCGACTCCAATACTTTTACAGCATCGCAGGTTCTTGAAATAAAGCCATGGCTCATAAAGCCCAATGAAGAAGAAATCGAGTCCCTTACGGGAAAGAGCTTCTCCGACACCAAAGACCTCTTCTCTGCCGCTGATCAGCTTTATCAAAACGGAATTGCCAATATTCTGATATCGCTTGGTGGAAAAGGTGCTGTTTACTGCGGAGAGCTTGGACAATGCGCTGTGAAAGTACCGCATATAGAACCGCTTTCAACAATCGGAGCCGGAGACAGTACCGTTGCAGGATTCATTTCTGCTTACAGTGAAAACGTCGGACTTGAGGAATGTATGAAACGTGCCTGTGCTTTCGGCACGGCTGCTTGTCTTGAACCGGGAACAAATCCGCCCTTACCTCAAAATATTGCAAAACTTTTAAAGGAAATTAAGGTCGTGATTTAAGGCAATACCGCGGGGGGCACAGCTAATAACGCGCCTTTATTGCGCATATGCCTGCGTTTTTTCCGTCATACTTTATCAATTTCGTCGGCATAGGGGTATCTGCCTCCTCAATTTGTATTGTCTGACGAAAAATCCGGCGGCGCAGCTGCACAACAATCATTGTGCGATATTGCCTTAAAATGACGCTCCCATTCAATTGCATATCTCGCAGCATAAAACACAACCACAATTCAAATCTTGCAGCTATTAACTGACAACGGACGGCAGGGAAAAATCTCTGCCGTCCTTCTTTTAAATTTTAGCATTTATTGTAGTTTATGTAAAGCTAAAAAGTAAAAAATAATGCAAAAATCACTTGAATTTCAAATAATTTTATGCTATAATATGTCAAGATAAAAGAAACTGCTACCGAGTAGTAGAATGCAAAGCATTCGTTGCACATCATTAGGTCTTAGAAGATGTGTATGCGAGTGCTTATTTTTTTGGAGGTTAGTTTATGTTAAAGAAACCGGTTAACTATTTTTCAAGAAATGAAATCATACTGTGGTGTTCATCGATGATATTTGTCGTAATGTCTTTTTTCATATTTGACAGAGAAAATTATCTGACATTAACTGCCTCATTGATAGGTGTTACATCTCTTATCTTCAATGCCAAAGGGAATCCGTTCGGACAATTTTTGATGATAATTTTCAGCCTATTATATGGAATTATATCATTTACTTTTGCATACTACGGAGAAATGCTTACATATCTCGGAATGACAATGCCAATGGCAATTTTTGCACTTATTTCTTGGCTAAGAAATCCGTACAACGGAAACAAGTCAGAAGTAAAAGTAAATTCTATAAGCAAAAAAGAAACCGCATTTATGTGGGTAATAACGATTGCCATTGCCGCCGTATTTTATTTCATTCTTGAGATTTTTAACACTGCTAACATCATTCCAAGTACGATTTCAGTCGCAACAAGTTTTCTTGCTGTATATCTGACTTTCAGAAGAAGTTCATATTATGCATTAGCATATGCCGCTAACGATGTTGTGCTGATTGTATTATGGGTACTGGCAAGCTTTACTGATACACGCTATATTTCGGTAGTCGTTTGCTTTGTTGCTTTTTTGATTAACGATATATATGGCTTTATAAATTGGAAAAGGATGAAAGAACGGCAAAGTGCGTAGTGAATAACACAAATGCTATTAGAGCATGTTTTATCTTTCCGAAAATATCAAGCATACGAAAGCCAAAAAACGAATAAACAAAAAGGATAGTCACAATAGTTACGGCACAATTTGATTGATTAAAAGCGTTCTATGAAACGACCTGCGCTATCGCAGATATCTATCAACTGTTACTTTTTTTGTTAATAAATTAAAGATATTTTGCAGCTCACTGCTCAAAAAAATTCATTTTAAGCCAATCGAAGAATTTTATCCATCAAATTATGAATTTTTCAAATATAAAAGTTTCATAACAGTAAATTAACAATTTCTTAACCAAATTATTTTCCGAAAGTATATACTATAATGGGATAGATTAGTAGACATGATTTTGCTCAGAAATCATTTTCTTCATAATCTCTCCAAAACGATGTTTACAAGTAAGGGAGATAGGTTACTTATGACTAAAAATGTTCATGTTCTTAATTGGATAAACGAGATGGCTGAAATGACACAGCCGGACAGAATCGTGTGGATTGACGGAAGCGAAGAACAAACAGAAGCACTCCGCAAGGAGGCAGTTTCTACTGGAGAGTTGATCAAGCTTAACCCCGAGCTTTACCCGAACTGCTATCTTCACAGAACCGCAGTTAACGACGTTGCCAGAGTCGAAAACAGAACCTTCATCTGTACGAAAAAGAAAGAGGATGCGGGAAATATCAACAATTGGATGGCCCCCTCCGAGTGCTATGAAAAGCTCGGAAAGCTTTTTAAAGGCTCTATGAAGGGTAGAACAATGTACGTTATTCCCTATTCTATGGGTGTTCCGGAATCTGAATTTGCCAAAATCGGTATAGAGCTTACCGATTCTATTTATGTCGTTCTCAATATGCTTATTATGACCAGAGCCGGTCAGCACATTCTTGACATTCTCGGAGACAGTCCCGACTTTATCAAAGGCTTGCATGCCCGCGCCGATATTGACGAAAACAACAGATACATATGCCATTTCCCCGAAGATAATACCATATGGTCTGTCAATTCCGGATACGGTGGAAATGTTCTTCTCGGAAAGAAGTGCTTTGCCCTCAGAATCGCCTCTTATCTCGGAAGAAAAGAGGGCTGGATGGCTGAACACATGCTTATCCTCGGTATAGAATATCCAAACGGCAACGTCAAGTATATCAGCGCCGCTTTCCCTTCTGCCTGCGGAAAAACGAATCTCGCAATGCTCATCCCGCCGGAAGTATTCCGCAAAAAAGGCTACAAGGTTTGGTGCGTCGGTGACGATATTGCCTGGCTCCGCATTGGTAAGGACGGAAGACTTTGGGCTGTCAATCCCGAGAACGGTTTCTTCGGCGTTGCTCCCGGAACAAATGAAAATTCCAATCCCAATGCACTTGCTACTACAAAGAAAGATACCATATTCACAAATGTCGCTCTCAATACCGACAACAATACCGTTTGGTGGGAAGGACTTGACAACAATCCTCCCAAAAACTGCATAGACTGGAAGGGCAATAAATGGGATTATTCAAAATACGATAAGAAAGATAAGACCACCTGTGCGGCACATCCGAATTCCAGATTTACAGCCCCTGCAATGAATTGCCCCTGCGTATCTCCCGAATTCAACAGCGTTACCGGAGTGCCGATCTCAGCAATCGTATTCGGCGGGCGCCGTGCCAAGA
>USPP01000163.1 GCA_900556615.1 uncultured Eubacteriales bacterium | reverse complement strand
AGACAGCAATGGGAGATTATCCGATTGAAGCGGTAAAGCGAATGGCTACAATTGCTTTGCGCACGGAAAGCGATATTGACTACAAGAAAAGATTCTTTGATTGCCGTTTCGGCGGTTTCGGAAACGTTACGGATGCCATATCTCATGCGACCTGTACTACGGCGCATGATCTCGGTGCAAAGGCTATTATAACGGTAACTACCTCTGGATTCACAGCGCGTCTGCTCAGTCGCTTCCGTCCGCAGACCGATATCATTGCTTGCTCTCCCGATCCGAAAGCGTGCAGACATATGAATATGTCGTGGGGGGTAATTCCGCTTCTTATAGATAAAGTGGAGGAAAGCTCCGAAAAGCTTCTCTCGATTGCTGTCGATAAGGTGTATGAGGCAGGTTATGTGAATTACGGCGATCTTGTGGTGGTTACTGCGGGACTTCCGCTCGGAATACCGGGAACCACGAATATGCTCAAGGTTCAAATGGTAGGCGATGTTCTTCTTGCCGGAAAAGGAATTGTAGAGGAATCGGTTTGCGGTCAGCTCTGCGTCTGTGCCAATGATGAGGAAGCACTTGAAAAAGGGAAAAACGGTGATGTTATTGTAATTCCATCCGCTTCTGACAGAATAATCAGTGTGCTTCGTCACGCGAGCGCTATCATCTGTGAACGGGGCGGAGAGGATTCATATGCTGCGATAGTGGGAAAGACGCTGAATATTCCGGTGATAATTGCCGAAAACGCTACCAAGATATTGAAGTCGGGAATTACTGTGACTGTGGACGGAAAACGCGGTATGGTATACTGTAATGAACGGAAACCGGATTAATAATAGAAACTGTAACAGAATTACCGGCAACGGCGGTGAGAACGCCGCTTGCCGGTTTCTTGAAAGTACCGGTTATACTTTGATATGCCGTAATTACCGTTCGGGACATGATGAAATCGACATAATTGCGGAAAATGAGCAATATATTATTTTTGTCGAGGTAAAAACACGCACTGAGGTGAAAAATTGTCTGTATGGAAGACCGTCATCGGCTGTGGATGCGAAAAAAAGAAAATGCCTTGCCAGAGCGGCAGAAGCTTATATAAAAAATACCCATGCTTCAAAGTTTTACCGTTTTGACGTAATTGAGGTGCTTGTTTCCTCTGATTCCGTTACCGGCAGGGGAAGCTACAAAATAAATCATATGAAGGGCGTGTTCGGTGCCTCCGGAAAAATATGGATATAAATGAGGAAATACAATGAAGCTTTTTGATTTGCATTGCGACACACTTACCGAGATCTATCGCCGGAACGAAAATATGCTTGAAAATTCATGTCATGTTTCCTTTCAGAATGCCTTTCGTACCTTTGACAGCTATAAGCAAATTATGGCTGTCTGGAGCGAAGATTCGCTTGATGGGGAGGAAAATTACCGGCGTTTTGACAAAATTGTTGACTATGCCGCACCTTTTTTGAGATATAACGGATTTGAATATATTCTCGCTGTTGAAGGCGCGAAGCTGTTATGTGGCGATATAAAAAGGCTTGAATATCTGTATGCTCGCGGGGTAAGGGTACTGACGCTTGTGTGGCAAGGCAATTGCTGTGTCGGCGGTGCCTATGATACGCATGACGGTCTTACCTCTTTCGGCAGAGAGGTAGTAGAAAGATGTTATGATCTCGGAATCCTTCCCGATGTTTCTCATGCTTCCGACGAGTTATTTTACGATACGGCCGAAATAGCCGCTAAACGAAGAGGAACGATTATAGCAAGTCATTCCTGTTCGAGAACCGTTTTCGATCATCCGAGAAATTTGACCGATGATATGGCGAAGGTCATATCGGAGCTTGGCGGACTAATCGGAGTAAATATGGTGGTACAGCATCTCGGTTCTTCCGATATTTCTGCGGTTTGCGGGCATATTTCTCATCTTGCGGAACTTGCAGGAGAAGATAAAATCTGTCTCGGATGCGATTTTGACGGTACCGATTTGCTGCCCGATGGAATTGAAAACATCAGCGACTTATCCCTGTTATACACGGCTTTGAGTGAAAGTCAATATGCACCGGGCTTTGCGGAAAAAATTTTTTATTCAAACGCACAAAATTTTTCAAAAAATCATCTTTTATAATGACTTTTTCCGAAAAATCATTATAATATAATATTGTTATATCTTTTTTATAAAAAAGATTCATGTATAAATCTTAAGTACATTAGTTAAGTGTTGAAGCCCTATACTGCGGCGGATTGCGCGGTCGGTTTCACTGTTTTCTACCAATGTCGAGGAAAGGAAAGTCTTTTGTATATAAAGACACGGTAATCTTTAATGAAATATGTAAGCACGAGAGGCAAGAGCAGTCCCTGTACTTCCGCGGAAGCAATCAAAAAAGGGCTTGCGGAGGATGGCGGTCTCTACTTTCCCGATGAAATTCCGATTCTCTCTTCAGATGATTTGATTTCGCTTTGCAAGGCTGATTACCCGCAAAGGGCTGCTGAGATTATGTATAGGTTTCTCTCTGATCAATACACATACGAGGAGCTTCTTTCGGATTGCAGAGAGGCATACTGTGAGAAGAGCTTTCCGGGCGGCGCGGCTCCTTTAACCAAGCTTGGTGATCGTATACGAGTTCTTGAACTGTGGCACGGTCCTACCGCCGCTTTCAAGGATATGGCGCTTCAGATTATGCCGCGTCTCTTCGTCAGGGCTATCAAGAAAACAGGAGACTCAAGGCTGGCGCATATTCTTGTAGCAACTTCGGGCGATACGGGTAAGGCAGCGCTGGAAGGATACCGCGATGTTGACGGAGTAAAAATTTCTGTTTTTTATCCCGTAAACGGCGTAAGCCGCGTTCAAAAGCTTCAGATGGCTACCCAAGAAGGGAATAATGTTAAAGTTTATTCGGTTGTCGGTAATTTTGACGATGCCCAGAATGGCGTTAAGAGAATCTTCGGTGACACCGTTATTAACGAAACACTTGATAAAAAAGGAATATTTCTTTCAAGTGCAAATTCGATCAATTGGGGACGGCTCGTTCCGCAGGTGGTTTATTATATATCCGCCTATTGCGATATGGTCAACAGCGGCGATATCAGATTGTTTGATGAAATCAATGTTTGTGTTCCGACCGGGAATTTTGGGAATATTCTCGCGGCATATATTGCGAAGAGTATGGGACTTCCTATTCACAGCTTTATTTGCGCTTCAAACAGCAATCATGTTCTGACTGATTTCTTTGAGACAGGGACATATAACAGAAAACGTCCTTTCCACATCACATCTTCGCCATCTATGGATATACTCATTTCAAGCAACCTGGAAAGATTGCTGTATCTTGTATGCGGAAGCGGAGAGACCGCCGAATATATGACGGCGCTTGCCGAGAATGGAAGTTATACGGTTTCTTCTGCTGTAAAACGCGAGCTTGATCATTCCTTCAGCGGCGGATGCTGCAGCGAGGAATCTACTGCGGCTGAAATCAAGCATATATACCGGGACTACGGCTATCTGTGCGATACACACACGGCGGTCGGTCTTTACTGTGCTGAGGAATATCTCTCCAAGGTTGATGATAAACGCAAAATACTTGCAGCTTCCACGGCTTCTCCCTATAAGTTTGCTCCGAGCGTGCTTGAGGCTCTTACAGAAGAAAAAACGAAAAACGAATTGGAAGCGCTTGACAGACTTGAGTCTTTGACCGGTGTGCAGATTCCGCTTCCTCTTGCCGGAATTGCAAAAAGAAAAATCCGCTTTGATCCGGATAAGGCAATCAAAGCGGAGGATATGCCCGGGGTAGTGCTTGACGACTGATTTGTCGCTTCCCCTTCGCGTTTCCTCAAAGCGTTTTAGGCTTGAAGGAAGCGCATACCGTATCTGCGCAGGATGTGGCAAAGCTCGGTCCGACGGCGATCTTATCGGCAGTGCAATAATTATCTCCGTCATGGTGGACGCAGTTTTTGACGTCGCAAACAATTCCCTTTATGTGATGCGGCGCCTTTGGACGGTTTTCTCTGACATCTTCATAATTATCAAATAATCCCATACTTCGACCTCCACAAATATCGATTTCTCGATTTCAAAAACTAGAAGTTATCTTTTTCTTCCTAAATATCGGCATACTTTTGATTTGTATTGCAGGTACTCATTTCCGAATGCTTTTATCAAAAAATCTTCCTCTACATTGACTATCTGTAAATGAAAAAATACCACTGCAAAACCTGTGGCAAAGCAAAGGAACCAATTAAAGAACGAAAACAATATTCCTATATACATTAAATCAAAACCCAAAAATGCAGGATTTCTGCTAATAGAATAGATGCCCGTTGTTACCAAATTGGTCTTTTCTTCTTTTTGCACACCTGCTCTCCAATTCTCCTTCATCTGTGTAACAGAAACAATAAAAGCAAGTACACCGAACATTGTTATTACAACTCCTGTAAATTGCAACACAATATGTGCTGTTCCCGAACAAAACACAATACTGATAATCTGTATTACAGGAAGCAAATATGTGATTATTTTAAGAGCTACTTCTATAAATTTGACAAATCCCTCTTTTCCTTTTCCTAATTGGTCTGTATTTATGCCTTGCTTTTTCTGACTAATCAGCTTTGCAAAATAGCAGATGTAAAACACTGCCATCAGTGAAAGTGTAACAATTTTTATTATCATCGTGTACCTCCAAACAACGATTTGTAAGTTTCTTTAATGTCGCATAGACACAGTATAACATAATCCTGTGTCTATGCGATAACATTTACTACTTCTTCCGATATAAACTCATCCTCTCCACAGTAACCTCCGGATAGAAGTAAGTAAGAATCGTTGACTTAGCAACTCCTGCGGCAAGTGCCTTCTTCACTTTCTCTTTCTGTTCAGGTGTATAAGACCAGTGAAGCATTCGGTTTGTGATAGTATCTTCCATTTCTTTTACATAGCTTAATTGCGGTCTATTTAGCTTGTTTCTTGACTACTCAG